>JADGBZ010000004.1 GCA_015231175.1 Magnetococcales bacterium
TGAAATGTGGAGTTTTGTTGGCAACAAGGGCCAACAACGTTGGCTGTGGCATGCGATAGACCATGTTTCTGGACAGGTTTTGGCATATGTATTTGGGCCACGGCAGGACCAGGCGTTTTTGGAGTTGATGGATTTGTTGGATCCTTTTGGAATTAAAAAGTTTTTTACGGACGACTGGGGATCTTATGGCCGCCACATTCCACCTGGGAAACATGTTGTGGGCAAAAAAGACACATGGAAAATCGAGCGCAAGCACTTGACATTACGAACAAGAATCAAAAGGTTGACACGTAAGACCATCTGCTTTTCCAAATCAGTTCACATGCACGACATCGTGATCGGCCTTTTTATCAACCGATTCGAGTTTGGTAGGGCTGTGTGACCGCGATCAACCAAGAAGGGACACTACCTGAAAAACCTTGCAACGCTCGGTTTCGAGTCTGATGAACTGACACTGCTGCCGCTTTTTGCGTCCCCGTCATATGTCAAGCCTCAAAAAACTTGAACATCGAGTTTCAAGCTCCTGGATGGTTTGTGCAGCGGTTGCCTGATCGACCAGTTTTTCCGCCCAGGTTTCGTACTCGCCTCCGGTCAGTTCCTCCTGGGCCTCGTCGAGATCGTCCGGAACATCAGTATGATATTCAGCCAGGGTTTCGGCCAATCTGTGACCGCGTTCGACCAGTCGTACATCGTCCCGGCGACTTTCAAGCCGTTTGCATCGGCGCTTGATGGACTGGTAGATGGCTTCCGGGCTGGAGGCAAGACGACGCTGTAACTGGGTCAAGGCAAATCCGATAGTTCCTTTTCTTTTACCATCAAGTCGATCCGCCCGGTTCATCTCGTTACGGACGTAATCCGTGACATGGGCGTAAAGCATGACCTCCAGGTCGGACAGCTCATATTCTGCCGTATAGGCGCGTCGTTCCGGAAACAAAGGGGTACCATCAAACTTGAGCAGATCCTCCTTGACCATACGGCGCATCATGTCGGAGACATCGACTTGGTGCGCCCCTTCCCGAAACTTGCCATAAAAGCGGTCACCGTCCAGCAGGGAGAGAAAAAGTTGAAAGTCGGTCTCCTTGCCGTTGTGCGGCGTGGCCGTCATAAGGAGGAAGTGACGACAAACCGATCCCAGTAACTTACCCAGCTTGAATCGTTTGGTCTCTTTGACCTGCTGGCCATAATAACCGGCAGACATTTTGTGGGCTTCATCGACGATGATCAGATCCCAATCCGTATGGGTCAATTTGTCCTGGAGTTCATCATTCCTGGAGAGTTGATCCATGCGGACAATGAGCAGGTTGTGCTCCTCGAAGGCATTTCCCGAAACAGAGGTTTGATCCAGTTCACGACTGAATACTGTGAACTCAATGCTGAATTTTTCGTACATCTCATCTTGCCACTGCTCCACCAGGCTACCGGGGGCGACGATGAGAACGCGCCTGGCATCCGCCCGTATCAGCAGTTCGCGGATCAGGAGGCCCGCCATGACGGTTTTCCCGGCCCCCGGGTCATCGGCCAGTACAAATCGTAATGGTTGTTTGGGCAACATGGATTCGTAGACAGCGGTAATTTGGTGCGGCAGAGGTACCACGTTGGATGTGTGGACCGCCATCATGGGATCAAACAGGTGTGCCAAACGAATACGGAAGGCCTCGACGCCCAGCTTGAAGTCGACACCCGCTGCATCAAACCCCCAGGGGCGACCTGTTTGTGCGAGAGTCAAACGCCCCTCATCCGAGCGGAATAACATCTGCTCGCCCAGGTGGCCCTGACTGTTTTTGTAATAGACCGTCAGGGCGTCCTGGCCAATCAAGTCGACGCTGACGACCCGAACGATTTCCCCATCCTCAATGCCACGGATCTGACAATTTTTTTTAACATCTTCCAGCTTCATCATGGTGTCAGGCCTGTTTTTTTTATGAATTGTCCAGGAGCAGGCAGGCTGCTATCAAGCCGCTGGGTCATAGCTTAGGTTGCGACAACCCGCTTATATCTCTGGGAGCGTGGGCGTCTCGCCCGCAAGAGGCGGGTACGATGCGGGCGAGACGCCCGCGCTCCCAGGGGGTCATCTGGATGCGGTTTAGGCCTGTTTTTTTACGAATTATCCAGGGACAGGCATGCTGCATCAAGCCACTGATTGTATGAATGGTCAAGGGTGGTCCAGGGCCTGTCGCACTGTCCGGATTTTGGCGTCTACGAGAGTTTTTTCAGCTCAGGCAGCAGGGTGTGGGCATCGGGTCCGACCAGGACGACGACCATGTTGGTGGGGTGGGTCAACTCCCTGGCCAGGGCGGGGAGGGTGGCGGGGTCGATGGCATTGATTCGTTCCCAGGCCATGGAGAGGGTCTCCACGTCGGCGAAGAGGCGGTCGGCGACGTAGCGTTCCATGAGTTCTGCCGGGCGATCCAGGGTGGTGGCGATGGCGGCCTGCCAGCGGGTGAGAATGCGGTCCCACTCTTCGGTGGTTGGGGGGCTTTGGCGCAGGTTGGCCAATTCGTGCAAAATGGCGGCGAACACGGCAGGAAGATTTTCGGGGGAGACAGAGGCGCCGATTTCCAAGGTACCGGCGTCGGAGAGGGCGGTGTAGGAGGCCCAAAGGTCGTAGACCAACCCCTGTTTTTCGCGGAGCGTGGCCTGGAGGCGGGAGGCGAAACCATCGTCAAGGATGCGCCGCAAGGCCGTCAAAGGGTGGTGATCCCGTGCCAAAAAACCCTTGGCGCGGAAGAACAGAACGAGGGAGAGTTGGGCGGTTTGATCGTTGACCGCCACCCAGTGCGGTCCCGGGGAGAGAGGGGGAGGTGGCATGGAGGGTGTGGGGTTGCCCCGGGGCAGATCACCCAAGGCGGCGCGGGTCAGGCGCACGGCCTGCCGGTGTCTGATGGGACCGAAAAAGGCCATGGCCATGTTTTGGCCGCAATAGTGCTGGGCGAGGAATGTTCTCAGGCGGTGGGTGTCGAACGTACCGATGGTTTGCCGGGAGCCGAGAACGGAACGGGCCAACGGGTGATCGGGCCATAATTTTTCACCGGCAAGGATGGCGGGAACGGTGATCTCGCCCTGGTCGTTCTCATCTTCCCGCATTTCGGCGATGACCACCTGGCGTTCGGTCTCGATGCCGGTGAAGGCGGGCCGGGTGAACATGGCGCAAAAGGCGGCGAACCCGGCCTCCAAAAAAACAGGAGGAAGGGTGATCCAATAAGCGTTATACTCCTGGCTGGTGGCGGCGTTCATGTCGGCGGCCATCGCCTCCAGGTGGATGTGGAACGCCGTGGGGTCCGGTATGGGTTCGATGCCCTTGAACAGCATGTGTTCCAGGAAGTGGGCCATGCCGGCATCGGAAGGGCTTTCAAAGCGGCTGCCGGCCCGCACGAGCAGCGTGGCGCCGACCTCATGCAGCCATGGCATGGGAAAGGTGCAAACGGTCAGGCCGTTGCGGAGACGGGAGAGCTGAAAGTTTGGTTCCGTGACGAGGGTCGGGCTGGGGACCGGTATGCTCAACGTGTCAGTCTGTATGGAGTTGGAGCGGGTGAGGGGAATCGAACCCCCGCCTTAAGCTTGGGAAGCTTAGGCCCTACCATTAGACGACACCCGCTTGACATGACCCTGGATTGTAGTCGATTTTTTTGGCGGGTCAACTCGGTGTGAACAAAAGAAGTGAAAAACGTCGCTGTGCCGATTCATGACAATTGACTGAACGACGAGGAAGTGACCGTGACACGGAAACATGCATATCGACTGGGATTTTTGCTCTGGGTTGCCGGCATGGGCATGGCGCATGCGGGTGGGCCGGCATTGCCCCAGTCCCGGGTTTGTCTTTCCCACTTTCTGGCCCAGGAGTGGGACGAGGCTGTTTCCGTGTGTCGTCCTCTGGCCGAGGAGGGGAACGATCCAGCGGCCCACTTTGTGATGGGCACCCTGTGGGAGGAGGGGAAGGCCCTGCCGCAGGATTTGGTCAAGGCCCTGCACCACTATACCCTGGCTGCCAAGGCCGGGCGTCCGGAGGCGCAATTCAATCTGGGGTTGATGTTTCAGCGTGGCCGAGGGGTCAGGCAGGATGCGGACGGGGCGCAGCTCTGGCACCGCCGCTCCGCCGAGCAGGGATTTGCCCCGGCCATGCACCATCTGGCTTCCCTTTTGCCGTTGACCGAGGCCCAGGCATGGTATCGGCGTGCCGCCGAGGCGGGATATACCCCCTCCATGAACAGTCTGGCCCAGTTGTTGTCGCAACTGTCTTCCGAGGGTGGGGAGAGGGAAAAAAATCTGGCCGAGTCGGTCACCTGGTGGCGGCAAGGAGCGGAAAAAGGGGATGGCGAAAGCGCCTTTTGGTTGGCCTTGGCCCTGATGGAGGGGCGGGGGGTTCCGGCAGATCTGGTTCAGGCGCGGGCATGGCTGGAAAAGGCGGCGGCCCAGGGCTCCGCCGATGCCCATTTGATGCTGGGGCGGCTCTACCGCTCCGGGCATGGGGTGGCCAAGGATGAAGAAAAATCCGTGGATCATTTGCGGCAGGCGGCGGAAAAGGGTTTGGCGCCGGCCCAATACAATCTGGGCATGCTTTTATTGACCGCATCGCCCCGTTTTTCCCGTCGCGACGAGGCCATGATCTGGTTGCGTCGTGCGGGTCAGAGTGGATTTCCCCCCGCCGTTGACCTGTTGGATCGGCTGAAGGGGTCATCTGGGTCAGAGACACCCTGAGTGACGTTTTGTGGCCAGAATTCTGATCCTGATCGGCAACCATCTGGCGACCGCTCCGCGTCCGCAGAAAGAGGCCATGGCTTTGGTGGCTGCCGGGCACCAGGTGGAGGTGATGGGTGTCTGGTCCGATGCCGCCGTTGTGGCGCGTGACGAGCTGCTGTTGCGTCGAGGGGTGTGGCGGTTTCAACCAGTGTTGGATTTTCGTCCCCAGGGGTGGTTGGGCAGGGTCACGCATCTGCGCGTGCGTCTCCTGGCCCGGGTGGCCCGGAAGCTCTATCGAACGACCGGGTTGCTGACGCCTGAATTGCTGGGCTACGGCGTGCGGGAGTTGTTGCGGGCGGCTTTGCAGCGGCGGGCCGATTTGACCATTGTGCATGCCGAAGGTGGGTTGTGGATTGGCCAACGTCTGCTTGCAGCGGGTTTGCGGGTGGGTGTTGATTTTGAGGATTGGTTTTCCGAGGATTTGCCTCCCGAGGTCAACCGGGACCGGCCCATTGCCCACTTGCGCGTGATGGAGCGGGCGTTGCTGCGCGGCAGTTGTTATGCTCTGGCCACGTCGCAGGCCATGGCCGCAGCTTTGGCGGCTCGTTATGATTTGCCCGCGCCCAGGGTGGTTTACAACGTTTTTCCCTGGGCGGACCGGGAGACGTTGGACGGAGAGTGTGTGGATCGCTCCCCGGAGCGGCGGGGTGTCTCTCTCCACTGGTTTTCCCAGACTTTGGGTCCGGGGCGTGGTCTGGAATTCTTATGGGCTGCCTTGCCCTATGTTCAGGCCCCTGTCGAGATCCATCTGCGTGCCGGGGCTTCGCCGGCGGCGCGGCAGTGGCTGGAGCAAAACGTGGCGCCTGCGTGGCGTTCCCGGGTTGTTGTGCATCCCATCGTTCCCAACCATGCCCTGCTCTCCCGCATCAGCGAACACGATGTGGGTTTATCTTTGGATGACACGCGCATTTTCAGCCGGGATTTGACGGTGACGAACAAGTTGTTTCAGTATCTTTTGGCTGGCTTGCCGGTGATTGCCACGGCGACTCGGGGGCAGAGGGAAGTTTTGGGTTCGTTTCCTGCGGCGGGTTGCCTGGTTGCGCCGGGGGATGCCAGAGGGTTGGCAGCAGCCATTGATGATCTCGCCGGGTGTTCCGAGCGTCTGGTGGCGGGCAAAAAGGCGGCTTTGGCATTGGCCAGAACCCGTTATTGTTGGGAGCTGCAAGCCCCGGTTGTGCAGGGGGCGGTTGCAGAGGCCTTGCAAAAAAACGATTGAAAAACCAGTCTTTCAAGCGTTGTTCTGTTTGATCCGTCGCCCAAAGGCCAGCAAACGTTGGCCAACCCTGACGCCCCAGTAGGCCAGTAGAAGGATGGCCAGCAAGGAGGCCACCGGCGCCCAGGCATCTCCCGACAGGATGCCCAGGGGAACGGCGGTACGCACGCCGGCCACCCCCATCCAAAGGATCAGCAGCAGTGACAACAACCGGTCATGCATGACCAAACCCCCGGAGAAAAAACCCGCCACCCGCGCCGTTATCCCCAGAATCATGGTGGTCACTCCACCAGCTGCGATAAGGTGCAACAGGGGATCCAGGGGGGGCATGTTCAGCAGGAACAACGCGCCTCCAGTCAAGGCTATGGATGCCAGGCCAGCGATCAACGTGACACCGATGGATGCCAGGGGTTGGGTCATCTGCACCGGGAAAAGGCGCGTGGCGAACATGAGCCACAGGGTGGCAACGGCCCAAAGCAGGCCTGTCCACGACCAGGGAAGCCAAACCAGAGCAGAACCCCAGGCGGCCAGCCAAGCCATGAACCAGATCAGGGTGAACAGATAAGCAGGCCTCCCTGTTGGGCGCGTACCCCCCAGAATGTTGGCCACCAGATGCTGAACGATGGCCAGGATGCAGGAGACAGGTCCAGCCAGGAGGGCGGCCAATGCCCAACCAGGTTCGGCCAGGTTCAGCCAAGGCGCTGCACCCAAACTGGCCACACCGATGACGAGAGGTATGCCCACTGGCAAAGCACGCTGCCGATCCGCCGTGCGCACCACACCCACCAGAGCGATTGCGGCGCCAATAAAAGATATTGAAATAAGCGTGTTACCGATATATTGGATGGCAGGTTCCGGCAGGACGCTGAGCAGAAAACCAAACCACAGGGGAAACAACAGGCGCAAGAGGGATGGGGAAGGGGGGGGTGTGCCGCCGATCACATGGGGTCCAGCCTGAAGGGCAAAGCCGAGGATGTAGGAACCGGCGAACAGGATGAGCTGCATTCTGCCGTGGAGATGGCGCAGTTCCGGGTAGAGGGGTGTCCAGGGGAGCAGGCCCCATTGTTGACACCAAAGAATGATTCCCAACGAGAATCCGCCTGCCAGGGCGATCAGGCCACTGCCCCAGAAGCGGTGTGCGACGGGTTCCCGGGTGATCGGGGTGGGGGCGGGAGGTGGAGAGATGGGAAAGAGCGGGATCATATGGTTTTGAGTGTTTTGAAAAAGTCCCCTACGGCTTCGGCGCCACCTGTTCGATGGATTTCGATGGCTGCGGTACCCACCACGGCGATATCGGCTTTGCCGACAAGATTACGAACATCATCGCCGGTTTTGACGCCGAAACCCAGGGCGAGCGGTACGGAGGTTGCGGCGCGGCAGCGGGCCAGGAAGGCATAGATGGCGCTGTCGAAGGCGGTCTGCCGTCCCGTCACCCCTTTGCGGGCCACGCAATAACAGAGACCTGCCGCCGCCGCGCCGATCTCGGCCAGGCGTTGTTCCGGGGTGGTTGGGGTCATGAGTTGAATCCAATCGACGCCGACCTCCCGGCACAGGGAGATGGCCGATCCTGCCTCATCCAGGGGGAGATCCGGCACGATCAATCCACTGCCACCCAGGGCGGCGGTTTGTCGAATGAAAGGTTCCCAACCACGGGCGTGCAAAATGTTGTAGTAGGTCATGAGCAGAAAGGGCACGGCGTGTCGTTGCACCATCTCTCCCAGAAAGGCCAAACCCTCTTCCACCCGAAAGCCGCGATCCAGGGAGGCCTGATTGGCCATGGCAATGACAGGCCCATCGGCGATCGGTTCGGAAAAGGGAATTTGCAGTTCGATGAGATCAACCCCCTGGGCCACCATGGCCGCGATGACCCGGCGGTTCTCCTCCAGGGAGGGGTAACCCAGCACGAGATGAGACATCAGCAAGATGGGAGCGGCTCCGTTTTGGCGGCGTCGGGTCAGGGTGTCACGAAGATGTCTCTCCAGGCTGGTCATTCTGGCGTTCATGTGGCACCTGTTGTGTCTCTGTTTGCATATTGCGTTGCCTTGGCGCGGATGAAATGCCGCCAGCCGGGATCGTCGATGGCATCGGCCACCGTGAAGATATCCTTATCTCCACGACCGGAGAGATTGATGATCACCACGGCGTCTGGGGGGAGACGCGGGAGTTCCTTCAAGGCCTGGGCCACGGCATGACTGGACTCCAGGGCGGGGATGATCCCCTCGGCCCGCATGAGTCGTTTGAGCGCGGCGACAACCTCGTGATCGGTGGCGGCGGCAAAACGCACCCGACCCGCGTCCCGCAGATGGGACAGGATCGGTGAAACGCCGACATAATCGAGTCCTGCTGCGACCGAGTGGGTATCGCGCATTTGGCCATCGGCGTCTTGGAGAAAGTAGGTTTTATAGCCATGGGCGACGCCGATGACCCCGTCTCCGGCCAGGCGGGCGGCATGTTTTCCGGTGGCCAGGCCATGCCCGCCCGCTTCGACGCCGACCAGTTCCACCCCGGTATCTTCCAGAAAGGCCTGGAAGATGCCCAGGGCATTGGATCCCCCGCCGACGCAGGCGTAGATGTGTGTGGGCAAGCGTCCTTCCTGGGCCAGGATTTGCCGTCGGGCCTCTTCACCGATGATGGATTGAAACCAGGCGACCATCTCCGGGAAAGGGTGGGCGCCACAGGCGGTTCCCAGGACATAGTGGGTATCATCCATGCTGCCGACCCAGTCGCGCAGGGCCTCGTTGATGGCATCTTTGAGGGTTTTGGACCCGGAGGTGACCGGAACCACCCGGGCGCCGAGCTGCTCCATCCAGAAGACGTTGGGTCGTTGGCGCTCGACATCTTCGGCGCCCATGTAGATGACGCACTCCAGCCCCATGCGGGCGGCCATGGTGGCCGTGGCCATGCCGTGTTGACCGGCGCCGGTCTCGGCAATGACCCGGTGTTTGCCCATGCGCTTGACCAAAAGCCCCTGTCCCATGACATTGTTGGCCTTGTGGGCGCCGGTATGGTTCAAATCCTCCCGCTTGATGTAGACCCGGCGCCCGCCAAACTCTTGGGAAATGTTTTCAGCCAGGGTGAGTGGCGTGGGTCGTCCCGAATAGTTTTCCATCAGGCGCAGATAATCGTCCCAAAAGGTGGGATCCCTTCTGGCCGTGCGGTAGGCTTCGGTCAGCTGGCGGAAGGTCTCCCGCAGGATTTCGGGTATGAATGCCCCGCCGAACGCGCCGTGATAGCCTTGAGACATGGGAACACAACTCCTTGAAAATAAAATATCTGCCCAGCAGAAACGACCAGGACCGGAACCAGTTTAGCCACCAGGTTGGTTGTGTGCCAAGTGGGAATGGAGCGTGATGAAAAAAAACCGTAATGATGCGCCCTGCTTTCGCGCCGATTTCCTGATGGTAGGCATAAACATTGCATGCAGACGTTATCTGGTTTTGGGTCACCCAGATCCTTCCCGGAAAAGGGTGTTGTGGCGCTTGCGCCGTGGTAAAAGGGGTGTCGCCGCTCTCGATCCGTGGTACAAGGGGGAGGGACGTGTTTTGCCGGAGGCGGTGGGTTGGATTGAACTGTCGCAACAAGACAAATGGGACAGCATGGGAAGGAGAACAACATGAACAGAGATTCCCGGGTGGGACCGATTTTGGCTGGAGCGGTGGCGTTTTTGGGGTTGTCGATCATGTGTACCCCGGCGAGCGCCGGCGAGGGCAGCAAGATTGCTGCGGCCAATGAGACCAGCTTTGCGAACGACATTCAGCCGATCCTTGTCTACCGCTGCCTGGAGTGTCACGCGGAGGGGGGAAAAGGTGAGGTCGAGAGTGGTCTGCGCCTGGATACCTACGAAGGGCTCATGAAGGGGACCAAAAACGGCAAGATCATCATTCCGGGCAACGCTCTTGCCAGCACGCTCAATCAATTGGTCAGTGGTCAGGCAGCCCTGCGCATGCCGCATAACAAAAAACCCTTGACCCCGTGCGAGGTTGAATCCTTCCGACGCTGGATTCAGCAGGGAGCCAAGAACAACTGAGGAAGGGGAGATGGTGGCTCGTTCGCAAGGAAGGGAAAGGTCGATCGACCGGGTGGGACAATGGGTATTCCATGGAAAAGGAAAGAGTCAATATGAAGATTCGTAAGGCGGTTTTCCCGGTCGCTGGGCTGGGAACGCGCTTTTTGCCTGCGACCAAGGCCATCCCCAAGGAAATGCTGCCGGTTGTGGACAAACCCTTGATCCAGTACACGGTCGAGGAGGCCCTGTCGGCTGGTATCGAGGAGATCATTTTTGTGACCAGCCGGGGCAAGACCCCCATGGAGGATCATTTCGACCGGGCGCCGGAACTGGAAGAGAAACTGCGTTGTCGTGGCCAGATCGAACTTTTGCACCAGATCGAATCCCTGGTGGCTGAGGAGACGTGGTCGGTTTGTTCTGTGCGCCAGTATGATCCGCTGGGGCTGGGTCACGCGGTCTGGTGCGCCAGGGATCTGGTAGGCGATCAACCGTTCGCGGTTATGCTTCCCGATGACCTGATTCAGCCCGTCCTGCCGGATGGCACGCTGGTGCAACCGGTGATGAAGCAGATGGTTGAGCAGTTCCAGCAGGTCCAATCCCCCCTCATGGCGGTGATGGAGGTGCCTGCCGATCATACCAACCGCTATGGCATCCTCAATCCGGGCGGGCCCCAATCCGCAGCCGGTCTGATTCCGATCAAGGGGTTGGTGGAGAAACCCAAGCCGGCGGATGCCCCCTCACGGATGGCCATCATTGGCCGATATATTTTGACGCCGGATATCTTTGGCCTTCTGGGACAGCAGCGCGCCGGTACCGGTGGCGAGATCCAGTTGACCGATGCCATGGCTGCCCTGCTGAAAAATCACGACCTGTATGGCTACCGTTTCCAGGGCATTCGCTACGACTGCGGTACCAAGGCGGGTTATCAGATGGGCAATCTCGCCCTGGCCCTGGAGGTTCCGGAGCTGCGTCGGCATCTGCTCCCCTTCATGCAGGAGCGGTTGGACCATTGGGCCGGTAGGACGCCACCGGCCTGAAGAGGGGTGGGGGGTGTGCCTCTGGCGTTATCACTCAACGGGGTGGAGTGGGAACGCTCCATCCGTGTTCAAGTCAACGTAGCTGTTCCGCGCTCCTTCACGAAAAATATTGACGTGAAAGACTTTGTCAGGGTCTTTCAATCGTTTTTTGGGTGGTGCTGAGCAGGTACAAGTCAACAGGGAATGCGATCTGACATGCGTATCACCATGATTGGTGCCGGATATGTAGGGCTTGTTTCCGGCGCCTGCTTCTCCGAATTTGGCGTGGATGTCACCTGCCTGGACACGGATGCGGAAAAAATCGCCCGGTTGCGGCAGGGTCGCATCCCCATTTACGAACCTGGTCTGGACAGGCTTGTGGAGCGCAACAGCCAAGCCGGGCGGCTGCACTTCACCACCGATGCCCCTACCGCCATTCGTGAAAGCGATGTCGTTTTCATCGCCGTCGGCACGCCTGAGCGGGGCAGCGACGGGGCGGCGGATCTGAGTTATGTCTACGAAGCTGCCCGCACCGTGGCCAGGCACCTGGACAAATTCACGGTGGTGGTGACCAAATCGACCGTTCCGGTTGGGACCGGCATGGAGGTGGAGAAGATCATCCTGGGGGAGAATCCCCGCGCCGAGTTTGCCATGGCCTCCAACCCCGAATTTTTGCGGGAAGGGTCCGCCATCGAAGATTTCATGCGGCCCAACCGGGTGGTGATCGGCGCCAGCGACCAGCGCGCCATCGACATGCTGAAAGATCTGTACCGTCCCCTCTATCTGATTGAGACCCCCATCCTGATCACCAACATTCCCACGGCGGAGCTGACCAAGTATGCCGCCAATGCCTTTTTGGCCACCAAAATCATGTTTATCAACCAGGTGGCCAATCTGTGCGAAAAGGTGGGGGCGGATGTCCATGGTGTTGCCCGGGGCATGGGGCTGGATCAGCGCATTGGCAAAAAGTTTTTGCATCCCGGCCCTGGTTTTGGTGGATCCTGTTTTCCCAAGGACACTCTGGCGTTGGCGACGACGGCCCGGGAGAACGATGAACCCATCACCATCGTGGAGGCGGTGATTGCCGCCAACCGGCACCAGAAGGAGCGCATGGCCAAAAAGATTGAGCTGGCCATGGAGGGCCAACTGCGCGGCGCTACCATTGCCGTGTTAGGCTTGACCTTCAAGCCCAACACCGATGATATGCGGGACGCACCCTCTCTGACCATTCTGCCGGCTCTGTTGCAAGCCGGCGCGCGCTTGCGCGCCTATGATCCGGAGGGCATGGGGGCAGCCCGCAAATATTTGCCCGATATCGAGTATGTGGATGGGGTCCATGAGGCCTGCCGGCAGGCGGATGCCATACTCATTCTGACCGAGTGGAACCAGTTTCGGAATCTGGATCTGGAGCGCATCAAGGCGGCCATGCGTCCGCGTACCGACGGCACCCATGTATTTTGCGATTTTCGTAACATTTATGAACCGGACACCATGCGTCGGGCCGGTTTTCGCTATGTTTGCGTGGGACGGTGAAGGTCATGGTCAATCCGCATATTTTTCGTGAGTACGATATTCGTGGTGTGGCAGGGCGTGATTTGACTCCAGAGGTCATGGTTGCACTCGGGCGTGTTTTTGCCGCTCTGGCGCGGGAGGCTGGGGGCGCCCGC
Source organism: Magnetococcales bacterium (assembly GCA_015231175.1). Classification (NCBI taxonomy): domain Bacteria; kingdom Pseudomonadati; phylum Pseudomonadota; class Magnetococcia; order Magnetococcales; species Magnetococcales bacterium. Next base: position 12,640 of record JADGBZ010000004.1, read on the forward strand.
GCCAACCCTCCGACCGTTGCCCTGGGACGTGATGGGCGTCTCTCCTCGCCTGAACTTGCCCAGGCGTTGGCTGCCGGTCTGGCGGCTGGGGGCATGGCGGTGATCGATGTGGGTCTGGTGACCAGCCCTGGACTCTACTATGCCACCCACCACTTCCAGACGGATGCCGGCATCATGGTCACCGGCAGTCACAATCCGAAAGATCATAATGGCCTGAAAATGATGCGGACGGGGAAATCCCTGTACGGTCCCGACATCCAGGCCATGCGCCATCTGTTGGAACAGGGCGGCGCCCCCGAAGTATCGGGGGGTTCGATCCGTTCCGAGCCCATCCTCGACTCCTATCTGGCCCGCATGACGGCGGACTTTCGTCCAGGCCGTCCCATGAAGGTCATCATGGATTGCGGCAATGGTGCAGCCGGGGTGTTGGCGCCTGCCCTGCTGCAACGCCTGCCCGGGATTACCGGCGAAGTGCTCTTCGCCGAGGTGGATGGCAACTTTCCCCATCACCATCCTGATCCGACCCTGCCGGAAAATCTGGAACAACTGCGGCAGCGCATGCAGGAGACCGGGGCGGAACTGGGCATTGCCTTCGATGGCGATGGTGACCGTCTTGGCGCCCTGGATGAGGCCGGGCGCATTGTTTGGGGGGATCGCCTGATGATCCTCTTTGCCCGCCAACTGCTCCAGGAGCGTCCCGGCGCCACGGTGATTGGCGATGTCAAATGTTCGCAACTGTTGTTTGACGCCGTGGCTGCGGCGGGCGGCAAACCCCTCATGTGGAAAACGGGCCACTCCGTGATCAAGGCCAAGATGCGCGAAACCGGCGCCCCCTTGAGCGGTGAGATGAGTGGACACCTCTTTTTCGCCGATCGCTGGTATGGCTTTGACGATGCGGCCTATGCCGCTGTGCGTCTGATCGAATTGCTGGCTGCGACCCCCTTGACCCTGTCGGCCCGTCTGGCCGACCTGCCGACGGTCTTCGCCACCCCGGAGTTGCGCATCGACTGCCCGGATGAGAGCAAATTCCAGGTGATGGAACGCATCCTGGCTGCCCAGCAGGCCGCCGGCAGCGATTTGAGTACGGTGGATGGGGTACGGGTGCGCCTGCCGGACGGCGCCTGGTGGTTGTTGCGGGTCTCCAACACCCAACCAGCCCTGGTGGCGCGGGTCGAGGCCAAAAGTCGGGCCCGGTTGCTGGAGATCGTGGCCGAACTGACCCGGTTGCTGGCGGCGGAAAACATTCCCTTTCCCAAGTGGCAGGTGTGAAGATCTTCATGCTTGGCGGGACACGGAGCGATCAGACCGGGCTGCCTCTTGGTATTGGGAAGTCCGAATTGAAGAGCCGGTCTTGATAACGATGCATTTGCTGTTTTGGAGTACGACCACTCCCGATAAGGGGGATGCGCTTCGGAAAAGAGATGGAGGTAAACGGTAGTACGTTTGTTACTCCACTTGATCCAGAGATAGGGTCGGTGTTTTCCAAGGTGCCGGATTTAGTCATGAATCATGTCAGGAAGGCCATGGAACGTGGTTTCTAAAATATCCAACCTGACTTTGTTGGGCGTCGATGGCAGTGCTTTACCCAACCTGACCTTGTTGGGTATCAATGGTAGTGCTTTTGAGGCTTGCGGGGAGGAGAACCTGTTGGTGTCCACACCACGGGGTGCTGCTCGTTTGGAGCCGGATGGTGTTTTGGTGGACGAGGTTGGCCGGGAAGACCTGGACGAGTTGTTCGACATGGGCTTGGTCACCCTGCTGAAAGAGGATGTGTCCTTCCCGAAGGTGGCTGGTCTCAAGGGTATGACCATGCGGCGGCATTTTCTTGAAAGCTACCAGAAAATGGTCGGATGCTCGTTTCCAAGTCTTTCAAGTCCATCGTTGACGTTACATTCGTTGCGAAAAACGGATAGTTTTTTGACAGTCGCTCCCTGTGAGGGGCTTCGCTTGGTTCGCGAGAATGCGGCAAGTCAAGTTCAATCGAAGATCAAGGAGCTTGTTTCAGGGGCAATGACGGGCCGTTTGGGAGAAATAGCCGAGGATTTGGAACAGCTTGCCGAATTGGGATCCGATGTGGTCTGGCCTCGCCACGGCGAGATTCACCTTTTGTTTCTCGGCATGGTGGCCTTGGCGCGTGGGGAAAAAGAGGATGGGGCCCATCTGCAATGGCGCTTGTTTCAGTTTCGTGTCAAGCCGGTATTTCCTCAACTTACTTTCGACGCTTTCAAAAAAAAGACGGAAGATGTTCTGAGCCGTTGGAAAGCTGAGTTTCTCTCCGGCAAGGTGGTGCTCGTTCGTACAGGAAAAGATGCCGATCAAGGTGCTGCTCCGACCGATCCTACACGGAAGCCTCCCCGTCAATTCCGTGATCGTGCCCGTCGGGCTCATGTCCGTCAACTCCTTGCTCGTGTCCGTCGGGTTCAGAAAGGACGACAGATGCGTGTCACTGTGATGGGAAAAGCAGTGGATGACGCCAACGTGGTTGTTCTTCCGAAGGGTGAGGGGAAGTCCGTCAAGTTGCTTGAAAAACATGTGCGCAATCAACAATATATCGCATGTTCCCAGAGGAAGGGTGTGTTGATGACTGGGCATTTTCGGAAGACGGGTCCGAAAGATATGCCGTCCAAGGTGTGACATGTGTGGTGGTTGTGAGTGAACTCTGTCATGGATCAGCAACAAAATATTGGCCTGCACGTCTCTTTCGCCGGCCTCACCCTGGCGACGCCCCTGGTTTTGCTGTCGGGTTGTGTGGGCTTTGGCGAGGATTTGCTTGCGTTGGAGGGGTTTGATTTCAGCCAGATTGGCGCCATTTGCCTGAAGGGTACCACTTTGGAGCCGCGACGTGGCAATCCGCCCCATCGTCTGGCCGAGACGACAGGTGGGCTTTTGAATGCCATCGGTTTACAAAACCCCGGGGCGCGTCATGTGACCGGGAGCATCCTGCCCCGATTGTTGGCGCAGCTTCGGGCTCGTGCCGATGGCCAGGGGGTGCATCTGATCGCCAACGTGGCCGGCGCCACCACGGATGAGTACGCCGAAGTGGCGCGCATCTTTGACGACAGCCCGGTGGCGGCTTTGGAGATCAACATCTCCTGCCCCAATGTCAAGGAGGGGGGGATGGCCTTCGGGTCCGATCCGCGCATGGCGGCGCAGGTGGTGGCAGCCGTGCGACGGGTTACTCGCAAACCCATCATCACCAAGCTCTCCCCGAACGTGACCAGCATTCGCACGATTGCCCGCGCCGCCCTGGAGGCCGGAACCGATGCCTTTGCCGCCATCAATACCTTGACCGGCATGGCGATCGATCGCCACACCCGCCGGCCTGTTTTGGCAAACGTCACGGGAGGGTTGTCCGGTGCGGCGATCAAGCCGGTGGCCTTGCTCAAGGTGTGGGAAGTCTACCAGGAGGTCGCCCCCCACCACTGCCCGATCATCGGTCAGGGAGGGGTGGTCAACGCTGATGATGCCGTGGATTTTTTGATCGTCGGCGCCACGGCTGTTGGTTTGGGTACCGTGCTTTTTCGTCATCCACTGGTGGCTGGTGACATCAACCAGGGCATGCACTCCTACCTGAACCAACACAACCTGAAGCATGTCGGCGAGGTGACCGGGACACTCCGCGTCTGCATGCCCCCCTGACTTTCAACAAGGAGAGGCAAGGGGGGTTCATGCAAACACGGACCGGGTGGTTTCCGACCGGAGAAAGGGGTTGCGTGGCGACCTGTTTGTTTACCGCGCAGGGGTTGGGCTGGCCCCGATCACCACCATCACTCGGTGTCGTCATCCTCCAATGCCCGCAGAAAAAGGGAGTGAAAATCGGACCGCTCATCGTCCGTGCTTCGTTGGTGGCTTTGTGGACGTTGAGGTTCCCGGCCATGGGTTCCCGATGCCTTTTGCACCACGCTGCCCTGATTTCGTTGTCGAGCCAATGTGCCATACAACACGGCCATACCGGCCTGGGATACGCTCCACATGTGCTTCTCCTTCCTGCCTTCAGTCGAGAGAGTCTCTTGAGGATTAAGATCGGTTCTCCCGTGGAAAGATGAAGCGAAATATTGCAACAATCCTTGCCCCCATGCCACGCCGTTTGCTACCCTCCGGCAGGGGGGTAGCGGGACGGGGCCTGCTTTTTTCCCCGTGCGGGACAGCGTGCAAACGCTCCGAAAACTTGTGTCCACGGGATGGTTTCCTTGTTTATAACTTCCATATGGAAATGACTTACGGAAAGGACAGGTAACAAATGAGGCGTTTTTCTTGGTCTTGTTTTCTTGGGTTGGGATTGGTGCTCCCCTTTTCTTCCGCTGCATTTGCAACTTCTACAACATGGACCAATCCCTACACCAATGAAGTCATCAGCTATTCGCCTGACCAACTTCTTCAGCCGGGCAACTCCATGACGCTATCGGGCAACAAGGGGACAACTTTTACCTCGTCATTCGATCAGTCTGGTACGTTGATCACCTTTACGGGTCAGATTTACACCGAGAATGGTCTTTATGCCATTCCAGCTGGTTGTACCTATAATACGACGACCGGTTCCCTCAGTTCGGCCTGTCCAAATGTGGACATATTCTCCAAAATGTACGGTCCTTCTTCCTCTTCTTCTTCTTCTTCTTCCGCTCTGTCCCATTATCCCTCCACGGAGGTGGTGGCGCCTCAGGAGCTGCGAACCGCTGTGACCCAAACCACCAACCAGATCGCCAATCGCGTGGCCACGATCATCCGTGGCAGTGTTTTTGGCTCGCAACGCTCCAGGCAGACCGGCCCCCAGGCCAGCCTCGCCGATGAGAACAAGGCAATGGCATCCCTCGCGTCGGAACTCTCCTCCCCTGTGGGCAGGGCGAAAAACACGTTCGATGGAAACGTCACCGGCGTGGCCGCAGGCAGTGCTCCGGGGGGACACTACGGCCTCTGGACGAATGGATCCTACACCTCCGCATCCGATGACAGTGTGGACTCAAACTCCCGTTCCGGGTTGGGTGAATTCCTTCTGGGTGGAGATATCAAGCTGAATCCAAAAATAGTGCTTGGGTTGGCACTCAATGCCGAAAAAATGTCGGTAAATACCTATTTCAACAACGGCAGGCTCAAATCGGAAGGCTTCGGCGTGACCCCCTATGCGGGATACAAGTTGAACGACAGTATTTATTTCAGCATGCTCTTGGGCTATACCAACCTCAAGTACGATCAAAAGGTTGCCGGGGTCAACAGCTCTCCGCGTGGTGACCGGTATTTCTATACCATTCGCTCGGACTATTATCAGCCTCTGGATGCTGAAGCAAGCCTCAATCTGTATGCCGGTCTGGTAGGCGCATCCGAAACCCTGAAGGCCTACACGGACAATGCCGGGACTTCGTTCAACAAGAAGACAACCCGCCTGAACCAGTTCAATACGGGCATCGAACTGGCACGTGTTGTTGCCAACCGCTTCGAACCGTTCGCCAACGCGGGATTCGAGTACGATTTCAGCCACACCACCATCCTTGGCCAGAGTTATGACACCACCGGTTATAGATTTGGTGCTGGAGTGCGCATTGACATCAACGATTCTCTCAAGGGTGAGGTCTCTGCAGCCGCTGGTATAAGGGCCAACTCAGACGATGAGACGATTGCCGGCAACCTGCGCTACGAGTTCTGATCCCCCAAATTTCAGTGTCCCCCCCCCCCCCGGCTTTTGGCGGGGGGGGGCACTGGGGGCATTGGGCTCCGACTGTTCCGGGCCTCATGGGTTCTTTTGAAAATAAACGGGTTACACAATTGGCTGTCATCGCGTAACTTGTTTATTTTACTTGAACTATCCTTGGACGTGGAATAGTCGAAGCCCGGCGCCTTCCCTACAATCCGTCCTGGAACGGTCGAAGCCCGGCGCCGGAATGAGTGGTTACCCGGCTTTTTTGCCTTCCAGAACTTTGCGGGCAATGTGGCTGGGGACCTCCTGGTAGGTGCCGATCCGCATGGTGTAGAGTCCACGTCCGGAGGTGATGGCATTCAGGACGTTGCCATAGTCCAAGACTTCGGCCATGGGAACATCCGCATGGATGACCTGGGCTCCAGAGCGGGAAACGACCCCTGTAATCCGGCCCCGGCGGCTGTTGAGATCACCGATGACATCGCCAACCACCTCATCGGGCACGGTCACATCCATTTTCATGACGGGTTCCAGGATGACGGCCCCACCCTCCTCCATCCCTTTTTTGAAGGCCATGGCGCCGGCGATGCGAAAGGCATTGTCGGATGAGTCCACCGAGTGGTGGCTGCCATCGACCAGACGCACTTTGAAATCCACCACCGGATAACCGCCGGCGGTACCGGCGGAGAGGGATTCGCGAATGCCTTTCTCGACCGAGGGGATGAACTGGCGGGGGATGACACCGCCGACGATGGCATCTTCAAAGACGAAGCCTGCATCGCGGGGCAGAGGTTCCATCTCGATCCAGCAGTCACCGAACTGGCCACGCCCGCCGGTCTGTTTTTTGAGCCGTCCCTGGACCCGCACTTTGCGGGTGATGGTCTCTCGATAGGGAACCCGGGGTGTTTTCAGAGTGGCCACGGCGCCAAACTTGCGCTTGAGGCGATCCAGGGCCACAGCCAGATGGGTCTGGCCCATGCCGGCCAGGATCATCTCATGGGTCTCCTGGTCGCGATAAAAATGCAAGGTGGGATCCTCTTCGACCAGGCGTCCCAGACCCGTGGAGACCTTGTCTTCCGTTTTGGTGTCCACCTCCACGGCAAAGGCCAGGGGGGGGTCGATATATTTGACCCGTTCATAGTTGATAGGGTGATCCATGGCGCAGAGGGTGTCGCCGGTTTGGGTATGGGCCAGTTTGGCAATGGCTCCCATATCGCCGGCGGAGAGCCGATCCACGGGTTGCATCTCCTTGCCCATCAACTTGAACAAACGTCCCCCTTTTTCCTTGTGTTGGCGTGTGCTGTTGTAGATCTCCTTTTCCGCTTCCAGGATGCCGGAGAAGACGCGCAGCACGGAGAGTTTGCCCGAATAGGGATCGATGGTGGTTTTGAACACCACAGCCGAGAAGGGATCCGTGGCTATGGGCTTGCGTGTCTCTTCCTGGTTGTTGTGTTCGGGATTTTTGCCGACGATGGGTTTGATGATCGCCTTGTCCTGGGGATTGGGCAGGTAATAAAGAAAGCCGTTGGCCAGGGCGCGCACCCCGATGTTGGCCAGGGCCGATCCGCAAAACACCGGCAGCAGGCGCCGGGTCAGGAGGGCTTCCTTCAAGCCCTGGTGCAGGACATCATCGGGTGGGGATTGGTTGTCTTCCAAAAATTTTTCCAGGAGTTGGTCATCGGCTTCGACAATTTTTTCGACCAATTGCTGCCGGTAGTGTTCGGCGTCGGCACGGGCGGAGGCGGGAAGGTCGATCTGGGTAAAAACGCCCTCCCTGGCCGACCAGGCCGTCATGGGGATCAGGTCGACGATGCCCATGAACGTTTCGCCGCTGCCGATGGGAATGGTCAGGGGCAGTGTGGCGATGTTCAGTGATGTTTCGATTTCACCCAGGGTGCGGATGAAGTTTGCCCGGGGTTTGTCCATTTCGTTGATGAAGCCAAGGGCTGGCACCAGGGCATCGCGGATCATGCTGGCGAGTCGTTCGGTTTCAGGTTTGATCCCCGACTCGCCGGAAAAGATGAGGACGGCCCCTCCCACCACCGACAAAACGCCCCGGGTGGCTTCCAAAAAATCGATATAGCCGGGGGTGTCCACCAGGTTGACCGCACAATCCCGCCAGGTGAAGTGGGCCACGTGGGGTGTGGTGGTGATGTGCCGGGCCACCTCTTCCGGTTCGGTGCTCATCACGGTGGTGCCTCGTTCCACCGCACCGCGTTTGGTAATGGATTTGGCGTTGAACAACAATGTCTCGGCCAGAGTTGTCTTGCCGCCGCCGCCGTGGGCGATCAGGGCGATATTGCGAAGCATGCGATTGTCGGTGGTCATCTTCTTTGTCTCCCCAAAAAGATTCGTAATCGTTCAGAGACCCCTGGACCGTAACCATTCACCATTCACCATTCAGCTCGGCGCCCGAAAACGAATCGGGGCCCAGGGGGCTGGCTCTCTGGCAGGTCCAGGACAGAGTCCTGGTGGGGTTCGGGGCGAAGCCCTGACAAAGGCTTTCATGTCCGGGTTTTTCTTGCAAGGGTGTTGGATAGTGACGATGGCCTTGGCTGCGCACCTGACCTTGACTCGATGGTGCAGGGGAGTATGCTTCAATTCCTACTGATTTAGTATGGTTTAACCAGCAAAAGGAGAACACCATGTCGGATACACGACCCGGCTCGATGCAGGATGCAGCCCAGCATGGCGGTCAGGGGGGATTGTTGCCGGGGGTACGCAACGTCATTGCCGTGGCTTCGGGCAAGGGGGGGGTGGGCAAATCCACCACGGCGGTCAATCTGGCTCTGGCTCTGCATCAGAGTGGCGCCACAGTGGGCATTCTGGATGCCGATGTTTATGGTCCCAGCCTGCCGCGTATGTTGAACGTGCCGCGCATGCCCAACGACAGTGAGGGGGGGGAGAACGGCATTTTGCCGGTGGTGGTGTATGGCATCAAGGCCATTTCCATGGGCTTTTTTGTTCCCGAGGGGGCCCCCATGGTTTGGCGGGGTCCGATGGTGGGCATGGCTGTCGAGCAGTTGTTGCGTGATGTTGACTGGGGCGTATTGGACTATTTGGTGGTGGACCTTCCTCCCGGAACGGGGGATGCGCAGTTGACTTTGACGCAAAAGGTGCCTCTGACCGGCGTGGTGATTGTCTCCACGCCGCAGGATGTGGCCCTGTCCGATGTGAGGAAGGGGATCAACATGTTTCGCAAGGTCGACGTGCCGGTATTGGGGATCATCGAAAACATGTCCTACCACATTTGTTCCAACTGTGGTCACCGGGCGGAGATTTTTTCTCATGGCGGGGCGCGCCGGCAGGCGGAGTCGGAGGGGATGACCTTCCTTGGCGAGATTCCCCTGGACCAGGAGATTCGCGAGGATGCCGATAGCGGCCAGCCGATTGTTGTGGCGCGTCCGGATGCGCCGCAGAGTGTCATTTATCGGCAGATTGCGGCGGCTGTGGTGGCACGTGTGGAGGAGATCAATCTTGAGAAGGGGGATGCGCCCCGTATTGTTGTCGAGTAAGGATTGAAAAACGGGGATGGAGGTCCAGGAGGAAGGGCTGCGCCCTTCCTCCAGGTGGGGTTTGGGGCGAAGCCCCGAAAAAAATACGACCGCACAGACCACCCTTCATGCGGTTTTTGCCATGCTGGGTGATTGCCAGGAGGCAGCTTTTCCCGTGGCCAACCAGTATGCGTATTCCGGTGCCAGACCAAAGCCGCAGGGCCAGGCAAAGGTAGGTCACTCATCAAGGGAGACGTGGCGAAACTCCTCCAGGTTGCGAAGAGGCGCGGCGGCTGGGACCATGTGAACCAGCTCTGCCAGGTCGGCCACGCCACTTTCGCCAGAGTTGTAAAGTCAGGCGCAACTGATAGTCCCCCACATACTCCACGGCTTGCAGGCAATGGGCATGGCACACCTCCTCAGACCAAAGGATCCACTTTGTGGAACTCATTGAAATACATGAGTACCACAATACCAAGGAATCTTGAAATTTCGGACACAAAAAACCACCGCTCTCAGGATATGTTGACCGTCCGTATACGCTGTTGGCTCCTTAATTTTTATCCAGATATTTGAGCGGATTGTAAGGTTTGATGCTCTTGCGCAATTCAAAGTGCAACCGGGGCGTGGTGGCGCGTCCAGATTGTCCAGAGTGGGCGATCACATCTCCGGCCTGAACTCTCTGGCCCCGGTTGACTGCGATGTTGCTGTTGTGGGCATAGGCGGTCATGTACCCTCCCGCATGCCGGACGATGATCATGTTGCCATAACCGGGCAGACTGTTGTCGGCATAGGCGACAACGCCGCCGGCAGCTGCCTTGACCGGTGTTCCAACCGGTACGGCGATATCGATCCCGTTGTTTTGCATCCCTTTGCGGCGTCCAAAATGGCTCACCACCTTGCCACCCTCGACGGGCCAGAGCCAATCCCTGGGTGTGCCGGACCTTGAGCCCAGGCGGCGGTTGTTGTGGTGGTTGGTCTCTTCTTCAGGTTCCGCTTTTTCTTCATCCTGCTGTCCGCTGCGGTCATGGGTGGGCAGGGAAGCGACCACTGTTGTGGCGGGTGCGGCGGCGGCGCTCCTGGCCTGGTCTGCCTGACCGGACCCTTTGGTCTCTTCGGCTGGGGCCTGACGGGAGGTTTGTCGTGTGTCGGAACCCTGGGCATGGGCTTGATCAGGTCTGGTACGGTTGTGGGCGCCTTGGTTGTGGGCCTGGGTTGCGGCGCGGGATTGGCGGTCGGCAATGGCCTTGCTTTTGGTTTCGGCGGCAGAGTGGGCTTGGGCAGCGATCCTGGTCTCGGCAGCGATTTTTGCCTTGGCTTCGGCGGCTGACTCGGCTTCGGCGGCCTCCTTGGCCTGGGCAGCCTGGGCAGCTTTTGCCCGGGTCACCCTGCTGTTGTCGTTCCTCTTGACCACTGCATCGCCAGGAACCTGGTTTCTGCCTCCGGTCTGAGTGGAACTCTCGGTGCGTGCCGTGGTGGCTTCATCCTGCTTCCCGGTTGCATCCGGGTTTTTGTCACTCCCCTTGTGTCCCGTCCTGGCTTGGGGATCGGCTTGACCGGCAGGGGAAGAGGGGTGCCGACTCTGGGCTGGGGTGGTTTTGTTTTGGGTCTCGATCGGCGCAACAGGGTGCTCCCCTTTGGCCGCCGTCTGGGGTGTGTACCCGGGTTTTTCCACGGGAGATTTGCCGGGAACGGGGGTTGGTTTTCCATGGGGGGCCATGTTGGATGCAACGGCTGTTTTTTCTTTTGCGGCGGAAGGGGTTGCGGCTGCGGTGGCCGCTTCGGCGGAGGCGCTGCGCGCCGTCGTGGCGGCGGCATGGGCGCCGGCTGTTGTTGGGGATGGGACCACAGCGGTGGCAGAGGAGCCGGCATGCGTGGCGCCGCTCGCTGTGGCCAGGGCAGCGCCGGTGGTGGCGAGGAGAGGAGCCCGTGCTTTTGTCGAAGCCGCTGTCTTGTCACCGCGAGTGGTTTGGTTCGGGGTGGATTTTGCCGACGGGGGTGGTGGGGCTACCCCGACTCCCGGGGCTGCGGGAGGTTGACCGGGTGATGCCGACGGGTTGGTGTGCTCTCCCGGGGGTGGCATGAGATCGGACTTTTCAATGGTCGCAGGGCGCTCGACAATGGACGGGGCGGCGATCATGCTGCCAGCGTCGGAAATCTCTTTTTCACTTCCGAGGGGTGTTTCGGCAGGGGTCTCGCTGGGGGCGGCGTCCTCCCCAGGTGCTTCTCCCGGGGGTGGTTGGCGCCATTTTTTGTGTCGTCTGGAGACTGCGGTCTCTTGGCCGGGCGGGGGCGTGACCACCAATTTTTGGCCGAGCAGCAGGAGGTCGGGATCGTTGATTTTGTTCCAGGCGGCCAGTTGTTCCACATCCACGCCATGGACCACCGCGATGGCCCACAGGGTATCCCCGGCCTGGACGGTGTATGTGCCCGAAGCGGAGCGGCTGATGCGTTGAGTTGGGGCGGGTGGGGTATCCCATGCCAGGGGCGGTCCGTTGGCGATACGGATGGGGGCCCGTTCGCGCCCGGGCCGATCCCGCAGTGGATCGGCAGATTGGCAGCCACTCAACACCACCAGGGCTGTCAGGATACCAACACCGTAAGTCAGATGGGTTACTTTCATAGACTCGACTTTGATCCCGTGCGGATCGATCCCTGTCAGATGGTGTCCAAAAGCATTTGGGCCGGTTTTTTAATTCCTGGTCGGCTTCAATGCCATCCTTGGGCGCCGAGCAGGGGGACGAAACAGCATGGCTCCAGGATTTCCCGGATCTCGCCGTGGCGATGATTGACGATGCGGAGTAGTTGTTGTTGTTCCTGGCTGCCCATGGGGATGACCATCACGCCACCGAGGGTGAGTTGCTGCATCAGGGTCTGTGGGACGACCGGGGCGCCTGCCGTGACCATGATCCGGTCAAACTGGCGCTCTTCCGGCCAGCCGAGGGAACCATCCCCCATCAGGCAGGTGACGTTGTGCAGCCCCATGCTTCGCAGCCGCCGAGCGGCCAGATGGGCCAGTTCGGGCAGGCGCTCGATGGTATGGACGTGGTGGCCCAGGCGGGCCAGGATGGCGGTCTGGTAGCCGGAGCCGGTGCCGATCTCCAAGATATTCTCCTGGCCGGTCAGGCGCAGGGCTTCGGTCATGCGGGCGACGGTGTAGGGGCGTGAGAGGGTTTGTTTTTCGCCGATGGGCAGGGTGACATCGCCGTAGGCACGCTCTTCCAGGGCTTCATCGACAAAAAGATGACGGGGAAGTTCCCGCATCACGGCCAGCACCTGCGGGTCGCTGATGCCACGCCCTTCAAGCTGTTCGCGCACCATGTGTTCCTGGGCGCGACTGGGGAGAAACCCGTTGCGGCGTTGGGGGGGAGCCGGGTGGGATTGTGTTAAAGAAAAGTGGGCCATTTGGCGAGTTCTTCCATGGCTTCGTCAAAAAAGGCATCGATATGCAGCGGTGTGACCGAGACATGGCCTGCCGCTACGGCCTGAAAATCTTCCATGTAACGTTTTTCGCTGGCGCCAGGATGGGGCCGCCAAAAGGCGGCACCCGTCACGGGACCGCCGGCAACCCGGGAGGGACGTGGACGGCGTCCGGTGCGTGTGACAACAGGGGTCTTGATAGCAAAAATCGGGCCATTTGGAACATTGATGTTCAGGAAGGTGGAGCGGGGGAGGAGGCGTGTGCGCCACTGACCGGCCAGGACGGTGGCAAAACGAGCGGCGGTTTCAAAATGCCAGGGGGGCTCGCCGGCCAGGGAGATGGCAAGGGCCGGAATGCCATGCAGGACAGCTTCGCGGGCAGCGCCGACGGTGCCGGAGTAGTAGATATCTTCGGCCAGATTGGCCCCGGCATTGATGCCGGTGATCACCAGATCGGGCAGGGTTGGCAGGATTTGCCGGACGCCTACCTGGATACAGTCGGCGGGTGTGCCATCGAGGCCGTACCAGCGTTCGCCATAGTCGGTGGCCTGGAGGGTGCGTTCCACGGTGATGGCATGGGAGGTGCCGCTGCGGTTGCGGTCCGGGGCCACCACGGTCACCTCTCCGAGGCGGGTCACCGCCTCGGCCAGTGCTTTCAGGCCGGGGGATTGGATGCCATCATCGTTGGCTATGAGGATTTGCATGGCATGCTCGCATCAGGGGCTTCCTGGCCTGGAGTGGGTCAGCAGGCGATGGAGATCCAGCAATTCACGATGGATCTCCCGCAGGGTGTCATGGGGTGGCAGCATACTCTCCTGGCGCAGATATTCCCGGACACCGGAGATGGTCAATCTTTGTTTGTAGAGCAGGTGGCGGACGCGCAGCAGCAGATCCACATCCTGCCGTCGGTAGATGCGCCGGTGACCGATGCGTCTCAGGGGGCGGATTTGGGGGAACTCCTTCTCCCAATACCGGAGCACATGCGGCGCCACGCCCAGGATGGCGGCCACCTCGCCCATGTCGAGGAAGCTTCTGTCAGGCAGCATTGTCATTCAGCCATTTGCTCGATGGTGTGGATCCCCCCAATTCCCCGAGGCTACGGGAAACCCTGTATTTCGTCAACCGTAACCATTCAGCACCCAGGGCAATCGCATGTGACATGGACCCACCCGGGGCCATGATCGCCTTTTGGAATGGGGGTCTAGTGGCTCAACCGACATGATTTGAAGTGTTCACTTTTCGTGACTATTCTGCACTCTTTCAAGAAAAGCTTGGAAATGAAAGCCTTTGTCAGGGCTTCGCCCCGAACCCCACCAGGGCGCTGCCCTGGACAAAGCCAGGGAGCCAGCCCCCTGGACCCCGTTTCATGGTTGAGCTGTTCCTGGAGCATTGGAACATTTCTGCACATCAAATCAACACGGTTGAGCCACTAGAGTTGCAGCATGAGGGAGTCCGTTTGACTGCGTCCGCCCAACCACTGGGGGGGAGCCGAGTTGTTCTGGTGGTTGCGGGCGGCAACGAGATCCAGGGTGGGCAGATGGCCGGCCCTGGCCTTGCTGACGCCATCGTGGGCAATCTCCTTGTCAAGACGGGCTTCAAGCAGGCCTGGATTGCTTTGCAGGGCGTTGGCGATCCAGGCGGTGATGTCGTCGGGGTCCGGGTGGTGCAGGGGAATCGGCTCGGGCAGAGGTTGCAACCGGGTGAGATACTGGCTGGTTCCGACAATCTCATGCAGAGCTTCCTCAGCGTTTTCCACGGCGTTGGCCGCATCGATGACACCGGTCTGGGCCAAATCATGGCCGGCCTGGGCCTCAAAGAGATCCGTGCGGATGGCGGAGCCCACACGCAGGCGCTCCTTGACCATCTCCAGGCGCACGGCCATGGTTTTCTTTTCCGCTTCGTTCACAGCCAGGGTCTCCCAGGCCAGGAGCAGATCGAAATAACGCTGCGCCACACGCATCACCAGACCTTGTTCGGCGGTGGCATAAGCCAGGATGGCTTTTTCCTGTTCCTTCTCCGCCTGGCGTAAATCCACGATGTTGTCCCAGTGGAAAAGTGGCACATTCAGTGTCAGGGTCTGGGCCGTCACGCCATAGCTTGTGGGAAAGGTCTCCCGTTGCTTCATGCTGGCTGCACTGGCCTGGGCCGACAGGGAGGGAAGCAGCCTGGCGAGACTTTGGGGGCGACGCTCCATGGCCACCATTTTTTGTTCCCTGGCCATCTGAAATGCAGCGTCCCGGATGGATGCGAGTTGGTAGAGTTGGGGAAGGGTCACCACATCCGCAGCGGCGGTCTGGGCACACAAGCCAAGGCAATCCAATATCAGCATCCATGTTCAATATCTCACGCGACGCCTCCTTGTTGAGTTTCTCATGGCGCTTTGAAATGGGGGTCCAGGGGACTGGCTCCCTGGCAAACCCAGGACAGAGTCCTGGTGGGGCTCGAAACAAAGCCCTGACAAGACAGGGTGCCGACTGGCGACGACTAAAATTTGACCCCACAGGTACGTGACCGGCGTTTATGGTGATCCATGCGGCAGGCGTGCCCAAAATAGACCTCCAGGGTCGCCTGTATGGATCCGTCGGGTTGGGGATAAAGGCTGCGGTAGATCGCTTCCAGCTCGTGCACAAACCCCTTGCCGGTCAGACCAGGGTGGCGGACGTGGTGATGGTTGCCTGCCCCCAGATGCTTAAGTCGCCGGAGAAGATCGGAGACCGAAGGGAAGGCAAGACGGTGATAATCCCGGTCCATCACCGGGATGGCCAGGCCGCTGGCGATCAGGTCATCGCCAACCCGGCGCATGTCCGGTGTTGCCAAGACGCGGGGCCACATGCGACCATGGCGTTGCTGATCGAGCGTGGCCAGGGCGCGGCGCAACTCCTTCAGGGTTTCGTCGCCGCAGGTGGTGAAAAGAAACATGCCCTCGGGGCGCAAAACGCGGCGCACCTCCCGGAAGACAGGCCCGGGCTCGGCACACCAGTGCAGGGCCATGTTGGAAATCACCAGATCGAAGCTGGCGTCAGCTAGGGGCAGGTGGGCCAGGTCGGCGGTCAGGGCGGGGTGCGGAGCCTCCCCCGGGTTGGGGTGCGGCGGAAAGCGACGTGGCGTGACCGGATCCAGGCCCACCCGCGTCAGGGAGGCTTGGGGCCAGCGGCTGTGCGACAGTGCGGCAACGACCCCGCTCCGGTCGCCCAAATCGAGGATATGGCCAGGTTGCAGGCGGATATCTTCCAGGCGGGCCACCAGGGCCGTGGCAATCTGTGCCAATGGCTCCGTGGCGTCCGCCCGGGCCAGAGCGCACCACAGCCGCCCCCGATCCACCAGGGACAATGGAGGAGAAAAGTCCGGTTCGCAGTCGTGATACGAGGAGTATGCATTCATGACCATAGCCGCTTTATTGTGCCATAGATTGAATGAGGGGAGAAGTTTTTTTCAACGGGTCCACACGAGCGGGCAACAGGGGTGGAGGTTGCTCCTTGACCTTCTCTTTCCTTCCCGGTGCCCGGTTTGTCAGACCTCCGTCGCCACACCTCACACGCTGTGCCGGGCTTGTGAACAGGATTTGCCGGCCAGGCCGGACGCCTTTTGCCGGCGTTGTGGGGAGATGACGGAGCAACCGATGCAGACCTGTAGCGCCTGCCAGGATGTGGCATGGGCGCCAGATGGTTTTTATTGTGCCTTCGTTTTTGAGGATCGCGTGCGAACATTGTTGCATGCTTTCAAATACAAGGATCAGGGACATCTGGCCAAGATGCTGGGTGGCCTGTGTTGGGAGCGTCTTGGCCCTGATTTACAACAGGAAACACTGGATGTGGTCATTCCCATGCCGTTGCACTGGCGGCGTTTGTGGTGGCGGCGCTACAATCAGTCCGCCTTGTTGGCCAGGGTGTTGTCCCATCACCTTGGCAAACCCATGGATACCGGAGGCCTGATACGGCGGCGCAACACCATCCCACAAGCCAATCTGGATGCTGGCGGTCGCCGGGAAAATGTGCGCGGGGCATTCCTGGCGGATGCCAGGCGGGTCCAGGGGAGGCAGGTGCTGCTCGTGGATGATGTGACCACCACGGGAGCCACCTTGACAGCGGCTGCGTTTGCCCTGAAGCATGCCGGGGCCAGGCGGGTGGTTGTCGTGGTTTTGGCGAGGGCCTTGCCGACCCATGGCGTGGTGTCGTCCATGGGTTGACCCAGGTCGTGCGATGCCAAGAAGGTCTTGCGTACCCAAATGCTTGTCGACCGTGGTAGAGTGTCTCCCCTGATGCAGTGTCTCCCCTGATGCCTTGTTTTGCCGGTCACTTATAAACTGTGCCCTGGATCCAATTCGAAGGAGAAAGCCATGCCCGAGATTGTCATCTACTCCACCACCACCTGTCCCTACTGTGTGAAGGCCAAAATGCTTTTGGACAAAAAGAAGGCCACCTACCAGGAGATCAATTTGACTTTGGATCCCAGCCGCCGGGATGAAATGCTCAAACGGGCCCAAGGCCGCAAGACCGTACCGCAGATTTTTATCGGGGATCACCATGTGGGAGGGTGCGACGACCTGTATGCCCTGGAGTCGGAAGGTAAACTGGATGCCCTCCTGGGGCGTGGATAGACACCATGGCTGGCAACCCGATCATTCCCGATGCGCGGTCGGTTTTGGCGGCGGTGATCCAGCTTTGTTCCGGATCGGACCGGGCGGCCAATCTGGACCGGGCTGGCCGTCTCATGGACCGGGCCGTGGACCGGGGCGCTGAACTACTCGTATTGCCGGAAAATTTTTCTTTCATGGGGCAGACGGAAGAGGAAAAACGCCGCCATCGGGAGGATCCAGAGGCCAGCCCGTCTCTGCAATTCTTGGTGGAGCTGGCCAGACGGCGGCGCGTCTGGATTGTGGGAGGATCGATTCCCATGCTGGTTGCCGGGCAGGAGAAAAGCACGAGCAGTTGTTGTCTCCTCGATCCGCACGGCGAGATCCGCGCCCGCTATGACAAGATCCATCTTTTCGACGTGCGCCTTGGATCGGGTGAACCCTATCAAGAGTCGGCGGTGATCGTGCCGGGGCGAACCCCGCTCTGTGGCGATACCCCTTTTGGCCGGATCGGGTTGTCCATCTGTTACGATCTGCGCTTTCCGGAACTGTACCGACGGCTGGTGTCGGCGGGAGCGACCTTGTTGACCGTTCCCTCCGCCTTCACCCTGACGACCGGGAAGGATCATTGGGAGTTGTTGCTGCGGGCCAGGGCAGTGGAAAATTTTGCTTATGTCCTGGCGCCCAACCAGGGAGGGGTCCACCCGGGTGGCCGCCGCACCTACGGGCACTCCATGATCGTCGATCCCTGGGGGAGTGTCATCGCCCGCTGCCCCGATGGAGAAGGGTTTGCCATGGCGGAACTGGATCCGGTCCGGGTTTCGACTTGTCGGGAACAGATACCCTGCCTGGCGCATCGTGTTCTTGCGGACCGATAAACGATTGAAAGACTGGGATGGAGGTCCAGGAGGAAGGGCTGCGCCCTTCCTCCTGGTGGGGTTCGGGGCGAAGCCCTGACAATATCTTTCATGTCAAAGCTTTCCATTTGGACTTTGCCGAGGTTGACCCATGATTATCAAAACCCTGAGCATCACCTGCGATTTGTTCGACGCCATCCCCCGCATCCAGGCACAGTTGGGAGCGGCTGGATTTACAGCGGATTTTCTCCCCCTGTTGCGGCACATCCACGACAATCTGGCCCAGGGCCCCAACCCGGATATCAGCACTCCCCTGGTGGATGCACTTGATTGGGGGTTCCACAGCCCCATTCAACCCGTCGTGGAGACCATCATTCAGGCTCAACGTTTCGACTGGCGTTTCATCACCGGGCGACGGCGCCGTTTCAAGGCATTGGCGCCCGGGCAGCCGGTGGCGCCGAATCTGGCAACCCTGTGGCAACGCGCCCTGGAGAAATCCACAGCCTGCATGGCCCATTACGGCAGCGCTTCCTCCTGAGAGGCGTTGGATCCGCAGGACGGGCAGGCTGTCAATCCAATGGCTGGTCCATACCCGTGATCCGATCAAAAATATGGTGTTCGGCATAGAGTTTCCAGAAATGGTAACGCTGGGCGTAGGGATCCGCCACTTGAACGCGGCATATCCCCCATGTTTTTTCCAACAAGGATGGGTCTGCGAGGGCCGCACGGCGCAAGACTGCCCAGTCGTTGCGACCACCCCGGGCAATGACATCATCAATGGCCGCAAGGGTGAATGTCTGGTGATTCAAATGCCGATGTTGCATGGTCGTGACGATCCTGAACGCACCGGGGCCCAGGGGGCTGGCTACCTGGCAGGTCCAGGACGCGGTTCTCCTTTTGGAACCAAAGGCCCCTGAATGGCCAGGTCTCCCGAGCGGCCCTCCACCTGACCCCATGTCACAGTGTGCAAGGGGAGATGTTCACCTGCCAGACGGCCATGGAGATCGGCCAAGGTGCCGATGACACAACCCGCTTGTCGCCACCCTCGCAAGAGGGCCTCCATGACCGGGAGCAACTTCATCCCCTCCAGCTCGGCGTGCAAAGTATAGACGTGACCCTGCGGACGAGGTGCCTGACTGGCGGCGAGAAGGTGTTGGGCAACATTGTCCGGGGTCAAACCATTCCTTCCGATCAACTCGTCCAGGGTGGGAAGGGTGGTGGGGAGTTGTACACAGGTGGAGCGGATACCCTGCATGAACGGCAGAAAGGGGTGGGTGCCACGGGTATCGCTGGCGTGGGAAAATCCGCCGCTCTCCTCCAGAGCCAGGGTGTGGGGGTTGACCTGCCATCCGGCAGCGCCATGCACCTGGGCCGGGTGGCCGAAAACCTCTTGATAGACGGCCTGGGCCTTGGCCATTTCGTGTTGCGTCCAGGTGTGATCCTGGCGGGCAACGTGGTCCTGCCAATAGACGTGATCGTGACAGTGGACGCCGGTTTCGTGCCCAGCCAGGGCTGTGGTGCGCAACACATCGCCGGCCTGACGGCCAATATGGGGGCCAGGCAGGAGAACCCCATACAGCACGGTTTTGAGGCCATAGTGGCTCAATACCGAAGTACGCCCAACCTTGTTCAAAAACCCCCGGCGAAAGACGCGCCGCAGGGCACGTCCGGTGTGGTCAGGCCCCAGACTGAAAAGAAACGTGGCGCGGACCTCATGGCGGTCGAACAGACGCAACAGCGCCGGCACCCCTTCCCGGGTACCGCGAAAGGTATCCACGTCAACCTTGAGGGCGATATGCATGACCTACTCCCGCCTACCCCCCTTCGTGATCGTCCAACAGGGAACCAGCCTGTTCCACTTCGTGGCGATAGGTATCAAAAATCTTGCGCAGGGAACTCCGGAGCGTGATGCGGGGTTGCCAATGCAAATCCTGTTGAATGTTTTCGATCCAAGGCACGCGGGTCTGGATATCCTGATACCCCTCCCCATAGTACTCTTTGGCTTGGACATCGACCAGGCGGACACTTTTCAATCCAGACTCGTATTCCGGGAACTCGGCTGCGGTTTCGAGCATAACCTCGGCCAGTTCGCGGATGGAGATGTCATTTTCCGGGTTGCCGATGTTGTATATTTTCCCCCTGGCCACCCCTTGAGGATTGCGGATGACTTCCATGAGAGCATGGATGCCGTCGTCAATATCGGTAAAGCAGCGCCGTTGCAGGCCGCCATCCACCAGGGAGATGGGCTCCCCCCGGGCGATATGGCCCAAAAACTGGGTCACCACGCGGGAGCTGCCCTCCTTGGGGGTGTGCAAATTGTCGAGCCCCGGTCCGATCCAGTTGAAAGGACGAAACAAAGTAAAATCCAGCTCCCGCTCCATGCCGTAGGCCCAGATGACCCGATCCATCAATTGTTTGGCACAGGAGTAGATCCAGCGTTGTTTGGTGATGGGCCCCAACACCAGGTGCGACAGATCCGGGTGGAAAGCGGCATCGGAACACATACCGTAGACTTCGGAGGTGGAGGGAAAGATCACCCGCTTCTTGTGGTTGACGCAGGCGCGCACGATGTGCAGGTTGGCCTCGAAGTCCAGTTCAAAGACCTGGAGCGGGTGCCGTACATAGGCTGCCGGCGTGGCGATGGCCACCAGAGGCAGAATGACGTCGCATTTTTTTATGTGGTACTCCATCCACTCCCGGTTGATGGAGATATCCCCCTCGAAAAAATGAAATTGTGGATGGGACAGGAGCGCCTCCACCCGATCGGTGTGCATGTCCATGCCGTAGACGTGCCACGGCGTGGTGCGCAAAATCCGGTGTGAGAGGTGGTGACCGATAAAGCCGTTGACACCGAAAATCAATATTTTCACAGAGATGGCTCACCCAGGCTTGAGAAGAAAGGCAACTATTCACCACTTGGCAACGAAGCGGGGTCCAGGGGGCTGGCTCCCTGGCAGGTCCAGGACAGAGTCCTGGTGGGGTTCGGGGCGAAGCCCTGACAAAAGCTTTCATATCCAAGCCTTTCCTGAAAGGGTGCTGAATAGTTACGAAGAAAGTATCTGTTCAGCACCGAAAGCGCCCAATCTTTATCAGGTCGCCGGCGCCTTGGGAAGAGTCACCGTGATGGTGGTGCCCTCTTCCTCGGAGGAGCGCATGGTGATGTGTCCATGTTGGGTTTTGGCGATCAGCATGGCCGAATAGGTACCCAGACCAGTCCCTGTTGATTTGCCGGAGGTCACATACTTTTCAAAAAACCGGGAGCGAATTTCCTCCGGGACGGCGCCAAAATTGTGTATGGTCACCATCACGTTTTCTGCGTGCCCAAACAGGATGGTGATGGGATGCTTTTTGGGGGAGGCCTCCAGGGCGTTTTTGAACACGTTGGTAAACATCGAATAGCTGAGCAACTCCTCGCCCCAGAAGAAACACGTATCACTCTCCTCGACAGGGCGGTCATCGATTCGCATCCTCAACTCGACCTGCTTGTATTTGATCTGGGCCTTGGCATCGAGCACAATACTGCGCATGATGGAGATCAGATCGATGGATGCAGGGTTGAGTTGGTAGCTGCCCCTCTCCATTCTGAGGATACCCAGGGAGAGGTTGACCATGTTGATGGCCCGATAGCCAAGATCTTTGATGATGTGGACGGTGCTCTTGTGTTCCGAGGCCAGGGTGTCCGCCTGTTCCAGAAAGTCGGCAAAACTGATGATGCCGTTGATGGGTGACTTGAGATCGTGGCGGGTGATGTTTTCAACGTCTTTTTTGAGGGCCTCGGTTGCCTTCAGGACGGCCAGTTCCTCCCTGGCCACAGCAGAGGCCTTTTCTTCCGTCAAATCCCGGGAGTAACCCACCGACCCCATGACGTTGCCGTTTTTGTCGCGCAGCAACAGGGCCGTGACCCGGGCGGGAAACTCCTCGCCGTTTTTTTTCCGACCGGTGATCTCACCGATAAAATGGCCTTGGGTGCGCATCTTCTCGCCCACAGCCAGAAACTCCTCTTCGCGGGCATAGAGCTGGGCGATGGACATGTTCGCCATTTCTTGCGGCGTATAGCCGTAGACCTTTTGCGCCGCCTTGTTGACGATCTTGATTTTACGTTGGGCATCCACGGAGACGATCATGTCCGCAGCCAGGTCGATGATGGCGTCGGTGTATTCCGTCTCCTCGACGAGGAGATCCATGGATGCCGCGTGGATTTGCCGGTCGTCTTGCGCTGCACAGATATTCCAGCGATCCTCCATGGAGCCTGGCGGTCGAGCCGGATCGGATTTTTCCGGGGTGAAAGTCACCACCCGGCACGCTGGCAGGTTGATCTCTTCACCTGAATGGTGCAGCCGGATGTTCCGTGCCTGACGGTCCACGGTAGAGAACGTTCCGAAACCTTCGAGGGTGACCTGGATTCCCTCCTCCAGGCTGTGCCGAATGTTGCGCGTGACGGCCTTGACGGCTTGGGCAGCCTGCTCCAGGCTTAACCCGGTGTCACGGGCGACTTGCGCTATGAGTTCGGATGGATCCATGGCCTGCCTTCCCACTCTGAACATGAAAGCCTTCGTCAGGGTCTCGCACCGAACCCCGCCAGGAAAAGGGCGCGGCCATCCCTCCTGGACCTCCATTCCGGTTCCCCTGGAGTATACCCCCCGGATGGGGGAGAATCCAACGCCCTGCATCGACCCGCCGCATGTCATCCGCCGAAGGTCGCCACAAAGCGTTGCCAGTCGGCAGGGGTATCCACATCCCATCGCAGGGGCAGTTCGTGCCACGACCAACCCAGGACGCCGAATCGTTCCCGCGTAGCCAGGGCCACGGTTGGTGTACTCCAGGCCATGCCCCGAAAGAGGGAGGGGTCGGTTTGGCGCAAGCCCAGCAGGAGGTAACCTCCATCTTCGGTCGGTCCGAGAACGGCAGGGTGTGTGGTCAGGGCCTGTGCAGCGGCATCCAGATCGGTCAAAGTCAGGGAGACGGCATCACCGCCGATCAGCAGCATGGCGGGCGACTCCGCCAGAGCGGCCCGGGTGATGGCCGCCATGCGCTCGCCCAGATCTCCCGATGGTTGCAGACGCAACTGCCCGACTTGGGCCAGGTTGGCACAGGCGGGATGCGTGGTGTTGGGGGTACACCACAACCGAAACAGGCGATCGGGTCCGGCAGCGCACCAGGCACGGGCTTTTGCCACCACGTGTGCCAGCAACCTGGCATGAGCATGGGCCGCTCCCTCCGCTCCCAGCATCGGCATCAAACGGGTTTTGACCAGACCGGGTTGCGGCACCTTGGCCATGAGGTTCAAAGAGATGTAAGCCGAGCGCACCATGGTCGCGAGGGTGTCATGACCCGGAGGAAAACGGGGCAGCCTTCACCATGCTCCAAGTCGCTGTCGCTGCATCAAAAAACTGGAGGGTCTGGTCCGGCGATGGCATGCCAAGCACCACCTTGATAACCTCGCTTGCCGCTGCATTGGCCACCAATCCCGCCAAAACGGATCTCTGCCCATCTGGCGAAACATCCTGACCGAAAACAGTTTTTTGTTGGACCAGCAAGCTCTCTTCCACCCCGGAAAGGGATCTCTCTCCCCCATGGAGCGTGAACACCGCGCCCCAGAGCATCTCCCTGCGAGCAACGATCAGGGGCAACGCTCGTTCCCGGCACATCCGGGCCAAAATGCGCGTGCTTTCCGGTCGATTGCCACAGTCGAGAAGCAGTTGGCAGCCAGCCAGCCAGGGTGTGGCCATGCCCTCGGTCCAGTGCGCCACCACCGAGGTTATCTGGACATCCGGGTTCAAGTTGTGGAGCGCATGGGCCGCAGCAAGGGATTTGGGGGAACCGATCTGCGATCTGGCGTAAACGACTGCGTGTTCGGGTGTGGCCGCTGTCACCGCCGCACCATCGATCAGGGTGATGTGGCCCACGCCGGCAGCCGCCAGGTACAGTGCCGCGACCGAACCCAACGCACCCGTCCCCAGCACCACCACCCCAGCCGCCAACAATCGCGCCTGCCCCAGACCACCGATCTCACGCAGCATGATCTGCCGCGAGTACCGCTCCATCTGACTTTCGGTAAAATCCATGGTAACCGTTCAGCACCCATCCAAAAAAAGCTTGAAAAAAAGGTAACCATTCACCACCCTTGCAAGAAAAGCTTGGACATGGAAGCCTTTGTCAGGGCTTCGCCCCGAACCCCACCAGGACTCTGTCCTGGACCTGCCAGGGAGCCAGCCCCCTGGACCCCGATTCGTTGGCGGGTGGTGAATAGTTACAAAAAAAGTAACTATTCAGCACCCTTTCAAAAAAAGCCTGGATATGAAAGCCTTTGTCAGGGCTTCGCCCCGAACCCCACCAGGACTCTGTCCTGGACCTGCCAGGGAGCCAGCCCCCTGGACCCCGATTCGTGGTCGGGTGGTGAATAGTTACGAAAGATATCACTCCCCTTTGGGTCGGGCAGCGCTGCGGGCGACGCGGAAACCAAGGCTTTCTCTCCGCTCCTCCCCGGAAATGCCGCCCCGATTGGCACATCGTACATACCACGAAGTGCCATCCCAGGAACCCCCGCGATAAACACGGTTGGAATTGTTCTCTTCGTACAGAGGATCCACGGGTGCGTGTTTTTTGTAGGCCTGTTCCTGGTAGGCATCCTGGACGAACTCCCAGATATTACCCAATATGTCATGCAGACCGAAAGCGTTGGGGCGCAACTGGCCCACCGGGTGCATTTCGTTGCGGGAGTCGCCGTCAAACCATGCATAGAGGCTCATTTCATCGACTCGGTTTCCCCAGAAACGCGACGTTGTCGATCCGGCCCGGCAGGCATACTCCCACTCGGCCTCCGTGGGCAAACGGTAGGTTGTGGTCTTTTCCATGATGTTCAGACGCCGGATAAACTCCTGCACATCACTCCAGCTCACCTGATCGACGGGAAGATCCCGTGCCCTGAATTTGCTGGGGTTCTCTTGCATCACAGCCACCCATTGTGCCTGCGTCACCTCATACTTGCCCAGGTAGAATGGTTTGCCGATAGTGACACGATGCTGCGGCATCTCATCGGGGAAGGCCTCGGCATCAAAATTTTTGTCGGAACCCATCATGAAGGTTCCGGATGGTATCAGAACGAACTCCATGCCAAGGCGATTGGCATAGACCTTGACAGACTCGGTGCGCACCGGCCCATGTCCAGTTGGTTGCGCTGCAACCGACGCGGCAGCAACCAACCAACCAAAAAGAGTCAAGCAACAAAACCGTTTCATGTCCGTATGACGCCAACGTACTGGAAGAACAAGTGATCCCTGGGAGAATGGCTCAGATGTACCATGTGTCAGGAATGGTCTCCGGTGCCAGAGGTGCGACCACCTGGCGGGTTGTCTCCTCTCCGCAGGTCATTTCCATGGTGACCTCTGGAAGATGCCGCCCCTTGCCATAACGGGCGACAAGACGGCAGAGCAAATGGACGCCATCCTGGTCTGGCGTCCCCTCCACCAGTGCCAGGGGGCCGGGAAGATCCGGCGCATGCACCATGATCCGACCGTGCCGAAAACCCCGCAAAAAATTGTTCTCGGTCTCATCGCGACCGATGATCACCTTGTATGCCGGGTCGGGGCGCAGATGGCGTCCGGCCTTGAGCAGAAGAATATCGTCCAGGGTGTATTGTTTGCTGCCGCGCGTGTGCCAGAGGTCGCGCAAACGGCTGGCATAATTTTCATCGGTCAAAAAACAGCAGCCGCCCGATGGCGAGGGGTAATCCGTGATGCCAAAATGGGCGGCCAAATCCATTTGCGGCGTGCGGGTGCGGCCCGAAAAACCCAGCAGGCGCGAACGATCCACCCAACCCCGCTTTTCCGGTTCGGTGATCGGCAGCCGCAAGGCGCAGAGAGGTCGCAGCAACCATCCCTCCGCTCCGGCATCGCGGGAAATCACTGGCATGGTGTCCTTGCGTTGACTCATGGGACGCTGTCCGACCACCTCGCCGGTGAATAGAAAGTCAAACCCGAGCCTCTCCTTGATCTCCATGGCCTTTTTGACCATGAAAACCTTGCAGTCCAGACAAGGGTTGAGATTTTTGCCATAGCCATAGCGGGGCTGCGTGACAATCTGCACATAGGGTTCGGAGATATCCACCATATGCAATTTGATACCCAGCGCCTTGGCGGCGTGCAAGGCATCGTGCCGAGGGGGTGGAGCGCCCTCCCTGGGATTGCGAATCGCCCCCGTATGAGACTGGATGCAAAAGCCGGTGAAAAAATTGACACACTCCACGACGATGCCCTGTTCCTGGAGCACACGCACGGCCAGCGTGCTGTCCAAACCTCCCGATAAAAGTCCAAGGGCGCGAATTTCGGACATTTTTTGCTCCTTATGTCCGTTGCGGAAGGTGCATGTTCACCCCTGCAACAGTCGGGCGGCGTGCAGGGCGTGGTAGGTCAGGATCAAATCCGCCCCGGCTCGCCGGAAAGCAGTCATGATCTCCAAAACGATCCGATCCTCATGGATCCAACCCTGGCTGGCAGCGGCCTTGACCATGGCATATTCGCCGCTGACATTGTAGACAGCCAGGGGAAGATCAAACCGGTCGCGCATCTCCCGCAGGATATCCAGGTAGGCGAGACCGGGTTTGACCATGACCATGTCCGCTCCCTCGGCAACATCGAGGGTCACCTCCCGGAGGGCCTCGCGGCGATTGGCGGGATCCATCTGGTAGGTGCGCCGATCGCCGAATTGTGGCGTGCTGTCGGCTGCATCGCGAAAAGGTCCATAAAATGCGGAGGCGTATTTGGCAGCATAGGACATGATGGGCACATGCGTCGATCGGGCACCATCCAGACCGCGACGAATGGCAGCCACCATGCCATCCATCATGCCCGATGGCGCCACCATGTCCACCCCAGCCCGGGCATGCGTCACGGCGGATTGGCTCAACCTCTCCAGGGTGGCATCGTTGTCCACATCCCCTGCCTGGATGACACCACAGTGACCATGGCTGGTGTACTCACAAAAACAAAGGTCGGATATGACGAACAGATCCGGTTGGGCATCTTTGATGGCACGAATGGCCCGCTGGATGATGCCGGTATCCTGACAGGCATCTTCCCCCAATGGATCCTTCCGCTCCGGGATACCAAAAAGGATCACACCTCCCAGCCCCGCCTCGACGGCGGAGCGCGCCAGCAGCAAGGTTTGATCAATGGATCGTTGCTCCACCCCAGGCATGGATGGAACAGGCCGTCGAACCCCGTCGCCTGGCACCACAAACAGAGGCAAAATCAGGTCGCTCGGCTGCACCAGGGTCTCTCGTACCAAACGTCGGACCGACTCCGTGCGACGCAAGCGGCGCGGACGATGGCAGAGAGGGGCGGCTGTTGAGTCGGGCATGATCGGATACTCCAGACAATAAACGCCCTCCGTCTGCGGTGAACGCATGGCGCCACAGGATGCCCATCCCGGCGCCATCCGGCAAGAGTCCATGATGACCGGAATGGCGCAAGCCCCTGCCTCGAAGCGGAACAAACCCCCTGGCCTATCGAGCCAGAGGCATCTCCAGATGGACAGCGGGAAATCCGGCGCCCTCATTGCCGGATCCAACAGTTGCATGCCCGGGGGAGTCTGCACGGTTGCCCTCAGGGTGAAAAACGACACCAACGATGGCGCGGAGCCGTTTCCGCTCTGCAAGCGTCAGATGGCGATAACCGGAGATGGCGCCAAAACACCCGGGTTCGCCGCACTGGCACTCAAAGGGGGAGGCCATATCCCATTCCGTCGTCAGATAGTTGAAGGTGATCTCCTCACCAACCGCTATGGGACGCAGCGTTCTCACCGACAGGGATGAAAAGTCAATACAACAGTTTGGTTCACACGAATGATTGATGAACCCCCATTGCTTCCCCTCGGGGAGCATGTGGCGCCCGTTGCCCAACTGCAAGGTATACCTGGACGGACGATCCACCTCGCGACCGGACAGAGGCAACACGGCCTCGCCTTCGCGGAGGGGCACTTTGGTAAAAACCGCCTTGCCAACCTCCCGCTCACGAATTTCAATTTTCTCCAACCAACCGGTCATTCATTCGCTCCTGCTTAGGTGTCATTAGGTGGCATCATGAGGACGTGGCATCCACGGTCATGAGCCGAAAAGCGCCATATCCGTTGAACCGCGTGGCCAACTCAAGGGAATAGGCGCCGAGGCAACCAACTTCTAGCCAATCTTCAGCCGCCATGTCGAGAGGCAACCGATAGGGTCCAGGAAAAAAATCATTGCTGTCACAGGTGGGACCGGCAAGGGAATACTCCTCCATCGGAACCATCGCCCCGTCATCCACCTTCCCCGCCCGGATGATACGCCGCACCGGATGCATGGCGCGCATCCACCACAGCTCGGAGAGCAAACCATGTTTCCCATCACCCAGAACCAACTGGTTACCCTTGCGTGCGATCACCTGAACCGCCACGCTGCCCGCATGGGCCACGACGCAGCGTCCGGGTTCGCTCTGCACGATCAGGGAAGGTTCCCATGCGTCCTGCGCCCGTGTGAGGGCTTCTCCAATACTGGCGCCAAACAGGTCCAGAGAGGGTTCGGAATCACCATAGCGGGCCGGAAAGCCGCCACCCACATCGAGAACCGACAGGGGAATGGCCATCTCCCTGACAAGTTGGGCCACTTCGGCAATGGCGGTTGCATAGGCTTGCGGCTCCAGGCACTGACTGCCGACATGAAACGTCAGCCCGCAGGCGATACCGCCAGCGACGATACGGGCCAGCAAATGTTTGGTTTCGTCCCGTGTGGCCCCAAACTTACCACTCATATCATAAACGGCTCGTCCCCGACTGACCTTCATTCTGACGATGAAACACAAGCCATGAACACCTTGTGTGGCGGAAAGCAACCTGTCCAGTTCATCCTGGGAATCGAGGGCAAAGGTCGTCACGCCCAGGCTCACGGCTTTCTGGATCTCGTCCCTGCTCTTCACGGGATTCATGAAAGCGCAGGTTGCATGGGGCGCCACCTTGCGCACTGCGAGGAGCTCTTCCAGGGATGCGACATCAAAATGTGTCACCCCCTGGAGGGCCATTCTTGACAGGAGATCAGGATGGGAATTGGCCTTGACGGCGTAATGAGGAAGAGGCAAAGCCGCAAGGGTGGTGTGGATCAGGCGGGACAAGGTATTCAGGTTCAGGCAAAACAGCGCTCCCCCGGTTGGTTCCCGGACGATGCGTTCGGCAAGAACCAGCCGACTACCCCAATCGACCCCCGCCGTCCTGATGGGCACGCAGGAGCCTGGAATGTCGGAATTTTTGTTGAGAATTCCTGAGTAGACCATTGAGTCCATGAACTCCTCTGCACCCTCGCCAGGTTTCATGCAACGGGCGCTCCGGCGGTGTCCCGCCACTTTTCTCAAAACCGGCCCTTGATTCCTTGGCCAGATTTCCAGGGATCCCCCTGTTGCCGGAATCCGACTGCCTAGACCTTTCTTTCAGCTGCTCGAAGACGTTGGGACATGCTGCGCAACAGAACAGTACCAATACTGGGAAACGTTTCGAGCAGGTGGCTGAAACTCCGGGATGAGAGACGCAACAACCGGGTTTCTTCGAGAACTGCACAACTGGCGGAACGGGGTTCATTGTCCAACAGCGACATCTCGCCGATGCCCGCGCCGGGGCCGAATCGTCCCACCTCTTTTTCCTGCACTGTCACAGCAACCAGGCCCGATTGCACGATGAAGAAAGCGTCCCCCTGATCTCCTTGTTGAAACACTATTTCCCCGGGAAGACAGACCCTCGTGTCGAACAATTCCGCCATGATCGCCAAATAGTCCGCAGGGACATCCTGGAACAGAGGGACTTTGCTCAAAAAAGAGACCTGCGAAATGATCTCGAAGGCGTTTGTTTCCTGTGCAGCCATGCCGCCCCCCTCTCTCTCGTGATTCGCTCCATCATACAGCACGACCCGGTTCAGCCACTTCTCCGCAACGAGGAGTTCATCCGGCGCGGAATGATCGGCTCTACCAGGCGTTGCAGGTTCAGCCAGCAGAAACCTGTTGAGTAGCGGCAACACCAACCCTTGGTCATGCCGATTCAGCATCGTTTCCAGCAGTTCCATGGAGTTGGCTTGTTTGGTTCCCTGAGTGCCGCACACCTGTCTCCAGATATTAAACACCTTTTCACGCTCATACATCAATGCCAGCAACCCAAAAAGCAGTTCGAAGCGCAGCCGCAGGTGATCCTGGTAAAGCCGGGCGATAAACGGGTCTCTGGGTATCGAGGTCTCCCAGATGGTCAGAAGCCACTGGATGCTGTGGCAATGTTTCTGAAATATGGGAAGCCATGGAGCCGTGTCATAACGATTGCGGTTGCTTTTGCTCATCAGCCAGTTCAGGGCCTTTGCTGCTGTCAGGGCCTCGATGACACCGCGCTTTCCTGTGCAGTGCGCCAGGAGGGTGACCTCTGCCTCATTCCCACCGATCTCCCCCAGAACAGACAGCAAGGTCAATCGATCGATCACACTCAAATGGTCGCCATGCAACAGCACCGCCAATGACGGCACCCCTTCCTGGGGCATTTTCATCAACGCCATGATGACGGCATCACGTTGCTGGGAATCGTGCAACAAGTGTATCAGATCGGGGATCAGATCAGGATCACGCAACCAGCGCACAGCGCACACCGCCGTCTGTCTCACAGTATCCGAGACATCTTTGAGTAATCCTCTGAGCAATCTTCCCGAGCCGTTGCCACCCATGGCTTGCAGGATCGCAACCGCCTCCACCCGACGTTCCGGGCGATTGTCGTTCACCAGGCTATGAAAACGATGGAAGGCCATCATGCGCTGGTCCAGTTCCCCGCGTAACGCCAGGCAACTGGTGGCTGCGACCCGCACTTCTTGATGGGGAGACTCCATGTAGGCGGCGGGAGAGGGCACGGCGGTGAGAGCCCGCAGCCGGCAGATGCTTCGAATGGCTGTGGCAACCACTGCGGGGCGAGGATCTTTCAGTGCCTCCAACAAGTGGGTTTGCTGGGTCTGTGGCAGCAATTTCAGCGCCGCAGTCGCCAGCGCCGGATCGGCGCTTTTTGCAAGCAGGAGCACCTGGGGTTGAAATGGATCCACTCCGTGTTTCTCCAGATTCTGGAGCAAAAACTCGATGGCTGCCTTGTCACTCCCCTCCAGCAGGGTGCGCACCGCCGTTTGCCCTTCTGGACTTGCAAACAAGCGAGCCAGGCTGTCCTGATCCGTAAACGGTGATGCCAGAGAGGATTCCAGAGCCCTGCGGTATTGGGGAATCAAACGCACCAACAACGTGACACAAAGCCCCCCCAACAAAATGATCAGCAACGAGGAGGCGATATGACCGAGCCCAATCAGGCCCAGCAGCAACAACATCACCCCGCCAATCCCCTGCCCTAACGGCGCCATGGCCCCGCCCATCAGGGGTTGAGCCCTGTCGCGAACACGGCTGTTCAAGGGATAAAACAGCAGCTCCCGTGTCGGGACATCAAGCGTCTCGTCAAAGGAGGAAAAAACAAACAAAACGGCGGCGGCTGTCATCAGGGACGGAGACAGCATGAAAACCAGACTGGCGATGAGCAGCATGATCGGGTTGATCATCAAGCTGCGCAAAATGCCAAACTTGCGCAGCAACATGGAAACCAACCCGAACTGGATGACTATCTGGACCAGCCCCAGAAAACCATAGAACTGGCCGTAAAAGACGCACATCTCCACCTTGTTGAGGGTACTGCTTGCTATCGATTTTACTTGGAAATCGGCAACAACCGTCATGGAAAATACTGCAATGACAACAAAATATATAAGAACAATGTAACGGTTCTTCAATAGAGACGAGAACGGCGCCTGTCGGCCCGATGCATCTTCATCGCCCTCCCCCGAAGAGTGCCCCAGAGGTTGGTGAAAGTGACTGATGACCACGGGGAAGATGGCCACCACCACCAGAAGGGGGGCACAGAGCAGCAACAGATCCTCAGGCGAAAAGATCCCCAGTAAACCCTCTACACCGTAACCCATGACCAGGGTGCCCAACGGCAACCCGCCGTTGATGTACCCGAACAGGCGCCGAGCATCGCGAGAGTTGAAGTAGCTGCCGATGAAAGTATAAAAAAACGTGGTCAGAACCTGCCCGCCGACAAAAGTCCAGATGGCAAGAAGAAAATACAACACCTCGCGTTTTGGGTCCAACAACAGCCAAAAAATGACGATGGTGGCCGCCAGGCCGAGCCCTACGATCAGAAACAATCGTTCCGGGGAATACCTTTGTTGCAGATGCCCTACCAACGTGGCAACCAGGGCCGTCGCGCATGCAATGCCTATACAGAGCCATGGCAGCATCGTTTTGGAGCGTTCCGGTCCCAGACTGGACAGAAACAGCGTATCACCCAGGGTTACTCCCAGGGTAAAATAGATGCTGATGACGAACAACAACAGAAAAAAGGCCTGTACGCGCCAAAACTCGGCAGACCTTATCTGAAAAAGTGTCTGGAAGAGTGTACGAACCAGGGGAGTATCTCCGAAGTGGAAAAAGGAATGCGGAAGGCGACCATGCCGCCCACACTCCCTGCACACAGGGCAAAGGCACTCCAGAGGCACCGGGAGAAGATGCACCCCTGCTGGCGATCTGCGGGGCGCATGATGCTCCGTCAGAATCTCCCTGTCAACGTGCATTGGTCAGAATGACATGGAGTTCTCACAACAATCCCACACCCTTTTTCAGTACCCTTGCAAGAAAAGCCTGGATATGAAGGCCTTTATCAGGGCTTCGCTCCGAACCATGCCAGGGTGCCATCCCCCTGGATCCTCGCCCACGATGGCGGGAGATGCGGGAAGCGTCAAACTCCCGCTCAGTGGGTTGTAAAGGAGTGGGGGTGTCGGCAAAAGTCCTTGGTAATTCGACCGACATTCCTGCATACTTGCAGATGCTGTTAAAAGGGAGGGCCGTGTGGTAGGCTGTCGCCCGGTAGAGTGTTGCACTCCCGTGGCTCAGAGGAATCCCAGGAGAAGGATGCATGAGGCAACTGGTGGCGAGTTGTATAAAGGCAGCAGGTCGCACGGATGTGGGTTGTGTCCGTACCCTCAACGAGGACAATTTTTGGATCGATGAAATGTCCGGCCTGCTCCTGGTCGCCGATGGGATGGGTGGGCACGATGCGGGCGAAGTGGCCAGCAGCCACGTTGTCGAGTCCATGCTCGACATGCTGAAGCAACCCATGCCGGGAAACGCGGAAAATAAAGGTGAATATGGCGATCAGGAAGATGATGGTGAGATCGTCACCCTCTCCCCGGACGAGGTGGCCGAAGAGCTGGCCAGCGAGATGGAACAGCAGGAAAAAAAGATCGTCCAGAAGGTCCAACGCGCCATTGCTCAGACCAATCTCCTCGTCAACAACATTAACCAGGACCGGGGCTATCCGGAAGGATCCGGCATGGGCTCCACCCTGGTGGGATTTTGGGCGCCGCCAGGAAGCATGCGGGGCGTGGTGTTCCACGTCGGCGACAGCCGGCTCTACCTCATGCGCCAGGGTCAGCTCAAGAGTGTCACCCAGGATCATACCCTCTACCAGCAATGGCTGGATTTTGGCTCCAAGGGACAGCCGCCAGCCCAGAACGTGATTCTGCAAGCCATGGGGCCTGTGGAGCAGGTCATGCCGGATGTGCAAACCCTGGATCTACAGCCGAAAGACCTGATTCTCATGTGCTCCGATGGCTTGACGGGTATGCTCGCCGACGCCACCCTTGCAAAGATTTTGTCGACCGCCAACGAAAAAAATCTGCAAGAAGTGTGCAATCGTCTGGTCGATATGGCCAAGGAAAAGGGTGGCAAGGACAACATCACCGTGATTTTGGCCTGGATCTCGAAGCCGTGATAAATGCCGGCATCAGGGTCGGTTGCGTGTTCGCGCCGGCAAAAGCAGAATGGGTCATATCGGGAATGTTTGAACCATGGCAAGGGTAACACCGGAAGGGGGGATCGTTGAGGAGGCATCGTGAGAGAAAATAAGCGTCTTTCCATCATGTTCGCCGATATTGCCGGCAGCACCCGCCTCTACGAGCAGTTGGGTGACGCCAAGGCGCGGGAGATCACCTCCCGGTGCATCCAGCTCATGAGCGGCATTGTGGCGAAGTACCGTGGACGGGTGGTCAAAACCATCGGGGATGAAGTGATGTGTACCTTCCCCACTGCCGACGATGCCGGTGAGGCTGCCATCCGCATGCAGGAGGATCTGGCAGCCCAGGCCGACTCTTTCGAGGCCACGGTCAAGATACGCATCGGTTTTCATTTCGGGGATGTGATCGAAGAGAGTGACGCCGCCCGGGCCGATGTGTTTGGCGATGCTGTCAATCTGGCGGCACGCATGGCTGCCCAATCCAAGGCCGACCAGATCATCACCACCGGCGAAACTTTGGAACAGATGAACCCGGGCCTGCGCATCAACAGCCGCATGCTGATCTCGACAACCGTCAAGGGCAAACAAAAACCCGTCGACATCTACGAACTCACCTGGGGCGAAGAGGAGGAGTTGACGGTCATGGGCGGCATCGGGCTGGGGGTTGGCGTCCCCAAGGCACCCAAGATCATTCTGACCGTCTCCTACCAGGGGCAGGACATTGTCGTAGGGGAAGATCTGGGCTCCATGACCATGGGACGCGGCAAACAAAACAACCTCATGGTGCCGGACACCATGGCCTCCCGTACCCATGCCAAAATTGAATTTCGCCGGGACCGTTTCCTGATCATCGACCAAAGCACCAATGGCACCTACGTCACGGCCAGCAATGGCGAAACCTCTTTCGTCCACCGTGACGAGCGGCGCCTGTCCGACGAAGGGGTGATCGGTCTTGGCCAAAAGGTCCATGCCGGTCATGACATGGCTGTGAGCTATAAAATTGGCATGAGTTGACCCTCTGGGCATCACCGATCGGCACCCGGCAATGGCTCGGGGTTCAGGTGGATTCGGGATCCAGGGGCGTGGCCTCCTGGCAGGCCTTAGGGGAGTGATGGCCTGCACCGGGGGTGCCGTGTGAGTGTCCTGTCGTACCGAATCCTGCATACCGAGGCCTCCCTGGGGCTTGGAGGTCAGGAGATCCGCATTTTGACCGAATTGGCGGGTCTGATCGGTCGCAACCACCAGGCAACCCTGGTTTGTCCACCCTCCTCCCGCATTCGCGACGAGGCGTTGCGCATGGGTCTGCCGGCGACGGCTTTACCCATAGGCCGCAAAAATCTGGCAGGATTGCGGAGCATGTCGGCCTGGTTGCGTCACCATCCCGTGGACGTGGTGATCAGTCATAGTTCCACAGACAGTTGGTTGACGGCTTTGGCCACCCGATTTTTGCATCCACGGCCCTTCTTGATACGGGTGCGGCATATCTCCACGCCGGTGCATGACAATCTGCCCACCCGTTGGCTGTATCAGAAGGCTGCCGGACATGTCATCACCACGGGCGAATGCATTCGCCGACAATTGATCGACCAGCGGGGGCATCCGCCGGAGAGGGTCACCTCCATTCCCACCGGCATCGACCTGGCCCGGTTCACCCCCGGTGACCGCGTTGCGGCGCGTCATCAGCTTGGTTTGCCCCGCGAGCCCTTTCTGGTGGGAATCGTGGCCAGCATGCGGGATTGGAAGGGGCACCAGATCCTTTTGGAAGCCTTCAAGGCGTGGGCAAGGCCCGATACGCGGCTGGTCATCGTCGGTGAGGGGGATCGCTGGGTCGAGATCAAACGCCGCATCGCCGAGCTTGACCTGGGTGAGCTGGTTTTCATGCCTGGCAATCAAGCCGACGTGGCGCCCTGGTTGCAAGCCCTGGATCTCTTCGTCCTGCCCTCCCTGGCCAACGAGGGTGTTCCTCAGGTGATTCTTCAGGCCATGGCTTGTGGTCTGCCCGTGATCGGCAGTGCCATAGGTGGCATACCGGAGGTGATCGACCATGGAATGACGGGTCTGTTGGTACCGCCCGGGGATGTCCATGCCCTGCGGCAGGCACTGGTCGGATTGATGGACCATCCCGAACAACGTCTCTCTTTGGGTCTCGCTGCCCAACGCAGTGCAACGCCCCGTTTCGGTGTGGAGGTCATGTTGGACCACACCGAGGAGCTGTTGCACTCTTGCTTGAGGCAAAACAAAAAATCGTGGTAACTATTCACCATCCGGCCACGAATCGGGGTCCAGGGGGCTGGCTCCCTGGCGGGGTTCGGGGCGAAGCCCTGACAAAGGCTTTCATGTCCAAGCTTTTCTTGAATGGGTGGTGAATAGTTACAAATCGTGACACAATCAACGCTGCAACAGAGAGACGATTTCGCCGATCCTGTTCGTGAATGTATGGTTTTTTATGACATTTTCATACCCCTGGCGCGCGATTCTTTCCCTGGCCAGCGGATTGTTTTCGTAGAAGCGGATTTTGTCGAGCAGTTCATCAACGTTCGCATACATCTCCAGGTCCACCCCTTCCCGAAACACCTGGGAGAGAGTCTCCTGCCGATTGGCCAGGAGAAATCCACGGGCAAACAAAACATTGAAGATCCGGTCGCTGAGACCGTCCAGGCTGTAAATCCTGGAAATGGAAAGATTGATACGACTCTCCGCAAAAACCCGTCCCGAGTCTTTGTACTGATCGCACAAGCCATGGTAGTGAATGTTGGGCATGTCTGATTCAGCCCAATCCGCTGGTCCAAAAACGTCAAGATGGGGAATGGCTTGAAAAAAATATTGTCTCTGCATGAAGGCCACTTCCTTGGCCAATAAGGCAGGAATATTGATGGCCGCAAAACCATGAAAAACACTGTCGATGCTGCGAATGTATTGAGTCACTCTTTCCGACAGTTCTGGCAGAATATACTGAAATTTCTTGGATGCATCAGACTGCAAATTCAAAATTCTCGAAAAAATATGCATCAATCTGTCAGCAAGAAGCTGAATCTCTGGCAAAGAATCGACAAATCTTTCCTTCATTTCTGAGATAAATTGACGATAGTAATTGTTTTCACCCAACTCAATCGTGCCAACAAAAGTAACGCCATATTTTTTTTCAACGCTCACGTGATCGACAGGAGTGATATTGCATACATTGAGAAAATACTCCGACCGCACACCGATCCTTTTCAGGTAGGCAACATCTTCTGTATACGTACAAAAAACATAATCATTATCAGCAAACATCTCCCTGGGCCATCGGTCGTGTTCGATCATCTTATCGACAAGCCAATGAAAGACCGGAATGCTCAACGTGGAGCCCATACGAGAGACGTATGGGGAAAAAACCGGATGACACAAGATAAAATCCGGATGGAACCGGTTAACCAATGCCAAAATGTTGGTCAAATCCTCGTGGGTTTCGCAATACTCGGCAGCCACTTCAAGACCATTTTCGACACACGCCCTTGAGATATCATCGTAGTACTTGTAAGACCGGAATTTGACCAGGAGGCAACGTTTTGGTTTCATGGCCACACTTCGAATGGTGTTGCACGACACGAGGAATTGCCACAGGATGGATCGCAAAAAAGACGCCATAACTGGCGAAACAGCAAACGGAGCACGGCATCAATCTTGCGAAGACTCCCCATGTGCAAATTCCCGCAACGATTCAGCACCCTTGCAAGAAAAGCCCGGATATGAAAGCCTTTGTCAGGGCTTCGCCCCAAACCCCACCAGGACACTGTCCTGGACCTGCCAGGGAGCCAGCCCCCTGGACCCCGATTCGTTTTGATCGTTACGAGGAATTCTGCCCATGACGCGGCAAAAGGAGCAACCAGAGGTCAACCCGGCCCCCATGGATATGACTCGTATCATTGAAGAGATACGCAAGCTGGATGGCCTTGTCCAGGCCGGACGTATGGATGAAGCCATCCGCGTCGGTGAAAATGTGCTGGCCTCTTTACCGGACAACGTGGAGATCATCTCTCTCCTGGCCGACATCCACTGGCAAAACGGCGCCCTCGATGAGGCGGAAAAATTGCTGTTGCGCGGCCTGGAACGGGCTCCGAACCATGCACAACTCCACCTGCGCATGGGGGATATCGCCAGAACCCGTGGACAAATCGACACGGCCATGGCTTGTTACCGGGAGAGTGTCCGCCTTGATCCCAACAGCGTGGACGGGCATTTTCAATACGGGGCCCTCCTCGCACGCAAGGAACGCTATGCCGAGGCCATCTCCGCATTGCAACGCGCCCTGAACATCAAACCGGACCTGATTGAAGCCCACCAGTTGCTGGTCATCCTCTTCCGCCGCGAAAACAAAATTATCCTGGCCAATGTACACGCCTTGCTGCACGACCATTACCAAACCACAGGTTCGCGCCAATACGACGGGAATCTGATTCAGGACACCTACTTTCTGGATACGCAAAGAGCCCTGGAGAAGGCTCGGCAGGGTTTACTGCTCCCTTCCAACCGGGAGGCACCCATCCAGCAGATCTGCTACCATCATGATGCCAGCACAGATCCTGGTCCAGACACCCTCGTTCACCTCCCCTTGAATCGCGTCCCGGCTTTTTTTTTCGATTACCATCTGCGCCCCCCTACCACGGTCGACTTCGATCCAACCGACTCCTTGCAGGTGCAAATGGCCCTTGCAGTCGCCAAAAGTGTCGACAGATCCGTCATATTACGCACTTCGACCATCCAGACCACCGTGACGCTCAACATCCATCAGGCGCCCGAGTTTGAGCCGGGGGAACCCTTGAGCGTCTTCATGTTTGTCAGCCGAAACAACACGGTCGCCGCAACTGAAACAAACCATATCGCCAAGGCCCTTGCCAGACAGGGGTGCCGGGTTCATTGCGAAACCGAAAAAAATGGCATGGAAATTTTGGATACCTACCGCCTGCTCAAGTCGTTCTACGCCTTCAATCCGCATGTGACGATCCATTTCAACCACGCCAATCATGCGCATCTGCATGCGGATGTGTTCAATATCATCTGGTATCAGGATCCCGCACAGGCCATGCAGGGCGGCAAGCCTCCTGTCTGGCGCAAACGCGACATTATCCTCTCCTCATCCCCCGTGATCGATACCTGGTTACAGCAGTGTGGAGCCCGGGAGATCCACCGTCAAAACCGCTGTTTCGACCTCACACCCTACATAAACACGACCCCCTGTACAGAGCGGCGCAAGGTGGTTTTTGTCGGCCATGCGCACCACCACTACCTGCATGCATTGCCCCGCGACAAGGTGGAACCCATTGCCCAGATCCTGAACAACGTATTTGACCGCGGTGTGGCCTTGCCCGACGCGACACTACATGAACTGGCCGCACGAACCCAGTTTTCCTACACCGCAATCACCCATTTCATCTACCCGTATGTGGTGTGTCATCGCTCCATCCTATGGTTGTGTGAATGGGCACGGGAACTCGATATCGACCTGGAAATTTATGGCCAGTTTTGGGATGAACTCCCCGAAGTGGCACCCTTTCATCGTGGTGTGCTCTCCAATCCCCAGGCCGTTTCCGCCGTCTACAACCAGGCCCGTTACGCCTTGATCACCGACCCGGGCCAGCTCCAGACACAAAATCTGGCGGAAATCACCGCGTGCGGTTGTATCCCCATCGTTTACGACATCCGGGTATGCGTCCCCCCTCCCCATTGGGATGATGCCATCCTCTATTTCCGCACCCGGGATGATTTGCGGCAATGTTTGACCCAAACACCCCCTCAGGAACCGGCAACGATTGCCCAATCCCTCTCCTGCGACTCCCTGGCCCAGCGCATTGTCGGTTGGGTCAGGCAGGCAACCACCAACATTTAAAGCATCGACCACCCGGCCACGCATCGGGGTCCAGGGAGCTGGCTCCCTGGCAGGGCCTAAGACAGTGTCCTGGTGGGGTTCGGGGTGAAGCCCTGACAAAGGCTTTCATATCCAGGCATTTCTTGAACGGTCGGGTCAGCCAGGCAAGCAACAGCATTTAAAGCATCGGTACATTAATTGCGTGCCCAGGGTCTCAGAACGGATGCCCGGAAATGCGGTTCGTGCCTCTGAACAGATGCCCGGAAATGCGGTTCGTGCCTCTGAACAGATGCCCGGAAACGCAGATTGTGCCTCTAAAAGGAAAAGCAGCCATGACAAAACAGGAGATGGAAAGTTCAGTCGTTCCTGACGGGTCACCTCCACTCCGGCAATTGATACAAAATTTACAAGAGGTTCCTCACCTTGTCGCAGCAGGATCGTTGGACGAAGCCAGCGATATCTGCGAAAGAGTTTTGCGTGTCTGGCCCGACAAGATCGATATTTTAATTTACCTGGCTGAAATATATATGCAGAAAGGATCCCACGACCGAGCCGAAGAACTTATCACCCAAGGTTTGCAGCAAGCGCCACGGGAGGCCCTACTACACCTGATGATGGGGGAGATTGCCAACTCACGTCACGACATCGACAAGGCCATGTCGCACTTTCTGGAGGCTGACCGCCTGGATCCCGACAGCGTGAATGGACAATACCAATGTGGCACCATCCTGGCCGAACGCGAGCGCCACGAAGAGGCCATAGCCGCTTTCCAACAGGTCTTGGAGCGCAAACCGGACATGGCCGAGGCA
This sequence comes from Magnetococcales bacterium, assembly GCA_015231175.1. NCBI lineage: Bacteria > Pseudomonadati > Pseudomonadota > Magnetococcia > Magnetococcales > Magnetococcales bacterium. The sequence continues at coordinate 53,137 of JADGBZ010000004.1, forward strand.
CACCAGTCCATTGCGCATGTCTTCAATGTGGTCGGGGCGGAAATTCTGGCCCATGTGCATTTGCGCCTGCATGACCACTTCAAACAACCGGAACAACCTTTATATCCAGCGCATCAGATCGGGGATACCTTTTTCCTGGATGGTAAAAAAGCCCTGGCGGCTGCCCACGCCCATGCAACATTCAAGTTCAGAAACTATTTCCAGGTGCAGCGACTCTGCTACCACTCCAGCCCGGCCATCGCCGAAACACACCTGGACAATCTGATCTACATTCCCACATCCAACATCGCCCATTTTTTTCTGGAAACCCGCTTCCGCCCGCCGACCATCATCGATTTTGACCCCGGAGATCCCTTCCAGGTGACCATCGCCCTGAAGGTGGCCGAGGTGATCAACATGATTCCCAGGTTGAGCATGAGCGCCATGCAGCAGGCGATCTCCCAATATCAACGTCCGGGACTGGATTTTGCGACCACACCCTGGCGCGTCTACATCTCGACCTCGCGTTGGTCGACCGTCATGCAATATGCCTCCCGTAACATGGCCCAGGCCCTGGAACGCCAAGGTTGCAAAGTCTCGTTTGCCATTGAAAACGACGAACGGGAAGTTTTGAACGCATGGCACGTGACCATGCAGACTCTCGATTATAACCCCCACATTGTCTTCAATATCAACTATCAGAATAATCTACACCTGCTACCGGATGTGTTCAATATCGTCTGGTATCAGGATCCGATGGCGGAGATTCGTCGCGAAGAACCCCTCCCCTGGCGCAAGCGCGATATCGTCTTTTGTGCCTATCCCTGCTTTGACGACATGATCCGCAAGACAGGGGTGCAACAGGTCCACCGCCAGGATTTGTGCGTCGATTTGAATTGCTTCGGCATGACCCAACCCCGTGCGGAACGTCGCAAGGTCGTCTTCCTGGGTAGCTCCCAGCACCGTTTCCTGAACGGCGTGCCCGGAGAAGATGTGGTTGTACGCGAATTGACCGAAATGGTCGAACAAGGGATGGTCATCACGGAGCCCCATATCCAGGATCTGGTTGCGCGCACCCGCATCCCCTATATCCACCTGACTCAATACCTCTACCCTTACGTGGTCCGCAGTCGTGCCGTTGAGTGGCTTTGCGCGTTGGCGCCGGAGTTGGAGTGGGAAGTCGAGATCTACGGTCGTCACTGGGATGAGGTACCCAACGTCGCCCCCTTTTTTCGCGGCGAGGTTCCCCACGGTGCTGCCGTCGCCGAAGTCTACAACCAATCCCGTTACGCCCTGGCGGCCCATCCACAGATGGTCAAGTCACAAAGGTTGGCAGAGATCTCCGCCTGCGGTTGTATCCCGGTCCTCTTCGACGACCGCATCCACGCAGAAGGCCCCCTGTGGGAAGATGAAATCCTCTTCTTCAAAACCAAGGCCGAATTGCGCGAACGCCTGCACCAGGAACCCAAAAACGACCCCTCCACCATCGCCCAGGCCTATACCTACGATGCATTTGCCAAACGTATCCTGCACATGGTGCGCGAGTCGCTGAACATGACGTAACATTTTTTGGGGCTCTACCCCAAACCCGCAAGGGCGCTGCCCTCGACCCGTATATGGACCCACCCCTGATTGCAAGGCGGAATCGACTCTTGACAGCACAGACGAGGGGTAAGATTGCACCCGTATATTCGGCCTCTCAGTGGGGATCTTCATGTTTGATCCCCGGGCCATGATGGGAATCGCGCTCCCTCCCCCAGATCGCCAGGACGACCTTAAAAGTGCCTGCGGGTCAAACGGGTTCGGAAGGAGCCGGTCCAACCTGTCTTGCCGTCATCGGCGTCTCGCCGCTTCGCAATCTCCGGCAGGATCTCCAAAGTCAAAACGTTGCTCCGCCAGAATCCCTCGCGCCTGGTTCCCCATCGCCGTCCGATTCTTGACCAACCGTTGCCGAATCCGGTGCAAGAACTGCATCCCCTGCTGTTCAACCGTCTTCACCCCCACAAACCGCATCTGGGGCCGTGTTCTCTACACGATCTTCCCACGGCTATCCATCCCGGTAATCTGGAAAACAGGCTTGGCAAGGTCGATACCGATTGTCGTAATATTTATCCTGGACGCTCCCTCTCTCAATGTGACTGGTTTGGTACTGCTTTCCAGTGTGGCCCATCAGAAGCTGAATTTGAAGAGGGGTGGGTCCATCCCATCACCAGGGAGCCAGCCCCCTGGACCCCGATTCGTTACCGGGGGGTAAATCGTTACGCAAGGAGATCCTATGACCCCATTGTTGACGGGCGCCCAAATGGCGGCGGTGGATCGTCGCACGATCGAGGAGTTGGGATTGCCAGGAATCGTGTTGATGGAGAATGCGGGAGCCGGTGTGGTGGAGACCCTGCGCCAGCATGTGCCGGATCTGCTGCAACGGCGTGTGGTGGTGGTGGCAGGCCTGGGCAACAATGGTGGGGATGGCTTTGTTGTGGCGCGGCGCCTACTTCAGTCTGGTGTGGCAGTCCAGGTGTTTCTGCTGGGCGAGGGGGATCGTCTGCGCGGCGATGCCTTGACGAATCATCGTGTGTACCAGGGTTTGCAGGGAGCATGTCGACAGGTGACCAGTTCGGATGATCTGCCTGGCTTGCGCCATGCCCTGAGCCATGCCGGCGTGGTGGTGGATGCTCTATTTGGCACGGGGCTGCAACGGGAGATCACCGGCCTGTTTGCCGAGGTGGTCACAGCGATCAATCAATCCGGCAAGCTGGTGCTGGCCGTGGATCTTCCGTCGGGTGTGGCGGCGGATGATGGCCGGGTGTTGGGTGTTGCCGTGCGGGCCCATTGGACGGTGACTTTCGCTGCGGAAAAAATCGGTCACCGGACTCACCCGGGTGCGGCCCTTTGTGGGGTGATCACTGTTGTTCCCATCGGCATTCCAGAGCGTTATCTGGCCCATCCGGGACACCGTGTGGCGCGCAATCGGATGACCGATCTGGTAATTCCCGCACGTGCCCCGGATGGGCACAAAGGGCGTTTTGGGCATGTGTTGATTTTGGCCGGCAGTCGTGGCAAGACCGGCGCGGCGGTTCTTGCCACCCGTGGGGCGTTGCGCACCGGGCCGGGGTTGGTGACCCTGGCCATGCCGGAAACGGCGCTCTCTTTGGTCGCTCCGGCGTTGGTCGAGGCGATGACCCTCCCTTTGCCTGTCGCGGCCACGACACACGAAGACCTTGTGGGTGATGTTGTTCCCTCTGTGGTGACCGGCGCCGGGGTGCAGCCTGATGCCATGGCCATGGGGCCGGGTTTGGGGAGGAGTCCGGGTGTTCTGGCTGCCCTGTGCGCCCTCTGTAGACGCTTTGACGTGCCGACGGTTTTGGATGCCGATGCCCTCAATGTTTTGGCCTCTGACCCAGGTATGATTGCAGCGTTGGTTCAGGGACGCCAAACCCCCTTGGTGCTGACCCCCCATCCTGGTGAAATGGCGCGTCTGGTACACAGTGACACAGCCACTGTGCAACGGGATCGACTGGGTATGGCGACCCGGTGTGCGACGGACTGGGGCGTCTGGATTGTTCTGAAAGGGGCTGGCACGGTGATTGCCGCGCCCAGCGGGGATGCCTGGGTCAACGACACCGGCAATCCTGGCATGGCTGCCGGTGGCAGCGGGGATCTATTGACCGGCATCATCGTTGGACTTTTGGCCCAGGGGTGGCCGGTGGCCAGTGCGGTGCGTGGTGGTGTGTGGCTGCATGGCGCCGCTGGAGATGCCGCTGCCGTAGTGTGTGGCGCTGGAGCTGTCGGCATGGTGGCCTCCGATCTGCTGCCGCATGTGCGGCGCCTGCGTAACGAGGTGTTCGACAACTTGGAAGCTTGGTAACCATTCGCCACCCGGCCACGAATCGGGGTCCAGGGGGCTGGCTCCCTGGCTTTGTCCAGGGCAGCGCCCTGGTGGGGTTCGGGGCGAAGCCCTGACAAAGGCCTTTATTTCCAAGCTTTTCTTGAAGGCGAAGCCTTGATAAAGGCTTACCTGTCCAGGCTTTTCTTGAAAGAGTGCGGCATAGTCACGCTCGGTTGGTCCACTGGTGTCAGGGTTTATCCTGACGATAGCCTGTCTGGATCGCTAGCGTGGCTGGGTGGTTGACCTGTCGTTCGACCGTGATGGCAAAATAATCTGCAAGCACTTTGTGGGTATGGCCTATGATCTCCACGCGATGTTGGAGAACGATATCATCCTCGATGATGCTTGGACTACAGAAAAAGCCGACGCCAGCTTGCCCAAATGCCTTCATCAAGGCCGAGTCCTGAAATTCAGCGACGATCTTTGGGGTGATGTTCAATCCATCCAGCCAGTGGATGATTTCACCTCTGATGGCATTTGTATTGGTCGGCAGGAGCAACGGCGCATGATCGAGTCGCGCCGGAAAGAGGCCCGGATAACGTTCCACAAGCGCCGATGTGCCAAAGAAGGTGAGGCCGCTGGCGCCGAGAGGGTGGTGAAAAAGGCGAATGGGTGAGTGAGATCGAATCGGTCCGTCGGCCAGCACCATGTCCAGTTTGTGAAGAGCGAGATCCGCCAGTAGATTTTCCAGCCTGCCTTCATGACAAGTCAATTGCACTTCCCGTTCACAGTGTAAGGCGGGCTCCAGAAGACGGTAGGCAATGAGCTTGGGCACCACTTCCGCAACGCCGACATGGAAGCGAATCGGACGTTTCGTCGGCATTCCCTTGAGCGACTCCTCCAACTCATTGCCGAGCAGAAACATGTCATTGGCATAGTCGAATGCGACCCTTCCGGCGTCGGTCAACTCCAAACGGCGACCGATGCGGGCAAACAGTTGCAACCCCAGCACCTCTTCCAAGGCTTGAATCTGGGTACTCAAAGTTTGCGGTCTCAGATGCAGCAGCTTGCAGGCCTTCGTGATGCTGCCGGCCTGGGCCACCTTCCAAAAATAGTGCAGGTGTTTGTAGTTCATGACCGATATTCTAAAATATATGATAATTTATAAGAGATTATCTGATTTGACTGAATGGCGCAATCGTCTACCTTGTCGAAGTCGGGTGGTCCGGGTAGGAAACTTGATGCAAAGGTATGACAAGGCGGGCTTGTGTGTGACATGAGATGTTGTGAAGCGAAGACGAAACAGGGTAGTCTTGACGGCGCAATCGGGACAGAGGGGGGCGTGCGCGGGATGATCGGTGGATGGTGCGTGCCTTTGTGATGCCCGAGCGCTCAGAGTCATCATAACGAAGTCGAGGCCGTGGCGACGATCACGGGCACCCGTACAGGCCGGCGTGAACAGCTCATTGGTTCTGGAGACTCTTGGCAGTGTGTCGCCTCACTTTCCAGGTGCCATGCAGTCGGTGAGGGGTTCGCGCCTGCGAGTACCAGGCAACATGTTTGAATCGGGAGGAACGGAAGATGTCAAACCAGAACACAGAGGCGCATGTGGATATCATTTATACCAAGGTTGATGAGGCTCCGGAACTGGCAAGCGGGTCTTTTCTTCCCATAATCAAAGCATTTACTCGTCCGGCTGGTGTCACCATAGGAACGAAAGATATTTCATTGGCAGGGCGCATCATCGCAAGTTTTCCTGAAAAACTCTCTGCCGCCCAACAGCAACCTGACGACTTGGCGGAGCTTGGCAAACTTGTCAAAACTCCAGAAGCCAATGTCATCAAGCTGCCCAATGTCAGCGCCTCGGTTCCCCAGCTCAAGGAAGCGATCAAAGAACTGAAAGCCCAGGGTTACGATCTTCCAGACTATCCGGAAAATCCGCAAACGGATGCCGAGCGCGACGCCAAGGCCCGCTACGATAAAGTCAAGGGGAGTGCTGTCAATCCCGTCATCCGGGAGGGCAACTCGGACCGTCGGGCGCCGCTTTCGGTCAAAGAGTTTGCCAAGAAAAATCCCCACAAGATGGGCGCCTGGTCTCCCGACTCCAAAACCCACGTCGTGTCCATGCAGAGCGGGGATTTTCGTTCCAACGAAAAGTCGCTGACGGTTGCAGCCGCTTCGGCTGGCCCTGCACGGATCGAGTTTGTCGATGGCGGCAAGGTGCAGGTGCTGAAGGATAAAGTGTCTCTAAAAGCTGGTGACGTGATCGACGGCACATTCATGAGCATTGCCGCCTTGCGCACCTTCCTTGATGAACAGGTCAAGGATGCCAAGAAACAGGGGGTGCTTTTCTCCCTGCACATGAAGGCCACCATGATGAAGGTCTCCGATCCCATGATTTTTGGTCATGCGGTGACGGTCTTTTTCAGGGATGTGTTCGAGAAACACGCCGCCCAGATCAAAGATCTTGGCGTGGATGTCAATAATGGTTTTGGCGATCTGATGGCCAAGATCGGCAAACTGCCGGAAGACAAACGGAAAGCGATCGAAGCGGATATCCAGGCCTGCATGGCCAAACAACCCGCCCTGTACATGGTGGACTCTGGCAAGGGGATCACCAACCTGCATGTGCCCAGCGACATCATTATCGATGCCTCCATGCCGGCCATGATTCGCAACAGTGGCAAAGGGTGGGGACCGGATGGCAAGGAACATGACACCAAGGCGGTCATTCCGGACAGCAGTTACTCCTGGGTTTATGACGAGACCATCAACTTTTGCAAGCAGCATGGGGCCTTCAATCCCGCGACCATGGGCACTGTTCCCAACGTGGGCTTGATGGCGCAGAAGGCGGAGGAGTATGGTTCCCACAACACCACTTTCAAGGCTCCCGGCAATGGGACGATCCGGATCGTCGATGCGGCTGGCAAGACCCTGATGGAACACAACGTCGAAAGTGGTGACATCTGGCGCATGTGCCAAACCACGGATGCTGCCATTCGTGACTGGGTGAAGCTGGCGGTGACCCGCTCCAGACTCTCCAACACGCCGGCCTATTTTTGGCTGGACAAGGATCGCGCCCACGATGCCCAGTTGATCGGCAAGGCGGAAGTCTATCTGAAGGATCACGACACCTCCGGATTGGATATTCGTATCTTGTCGCCGCGTGAAGCCACCCGTGTCTCTTTGACCCGCATGAAAAATGGTCAGGATACCATCTCGGTTACCGGCAACGTGTTGCGCGACTATCTGACCGACCTGTTCCCCATCATGGAGTTGGGAACCAGCGCCAAAATGCTCTCCATCGTGCCCCTCATGCAGGGTGGTGGGCTCTTTGAAACCGGCGCTGGTGGTTCTGCACCCAAACATGTGCAGCAGTTTGTGAAAGAGGGGCATCTGCGGTGGGACTCACTGGGTGAGTTTTCGGCATTGGGCGCCTCCCTGGAGCATCTGAGCCACACCAAGAAAAATCCAAAGGCGGCGGTTTTGGCCAAAGCCCTGGATTTGGCCATCGGCAAACTCTTGGACAACAATATGTCTCCCGGGCGGGCCGTGGGCGAAGTGGACAACCGGGGCAGTCATTTCTATATTGCCATGCACTGGGCACAAGCGATGGCTGACCAGAATGACGACGCTGATCTCAAAAAGCATTTTGCGCCCATTGCCAAGAAGTTGAAGGAAAATGAGGCCAAAATCTGGGAGGAGCTGAAGAGTGGGCAGGGCAAGGGCATGGATTTGGGTGGTTACTACCACACCGATCCGACGAAAGTGGCCAAGGCCCAACGGCCCAGCCCAACCTTGAACGCCATCATCGGCTGAGTTTCAAGGTGGGTGGTTGTCTGCCCGAATGCATGTGCAATACAGGTTGCTGACCGCAAGACACGCCTCGGCGCCTGACAGGGAGTAGAGGGATGGAACAGGAGGAGGGGTGCGCCCCTTCCTCCTGGGCCTCTGCCCCGGTCGATTCACCACTTGGCCACGCTCGGGTCCAGGGTGCTGGCTCCCTGGCCGGTTTGTATAACTATTATTTTCATGTTGTCGCGCCACCCTCTTCTTCCAGGCTGGAAGAAGAGGGTATGCCTGTGTGCCGGAAGGTGAGGTCAGGAGTGGGCCTGGGGATTCTGCTCGCCGGCCCGACCCGATGGGTTGGTGAACTGGTCGTTCAGATCCTGGACGTAAAGATCGGCGTCCTTCAGGACGCTCTGGATCATTTTTTCGCTTCGGCTGCCCCACCCGGCGGGTGTCAACGTCAGGATGGAACGGAAGGGCCGTGTGCTTCTCTGAAAGGCGCGGGTCAGGAAGTCACGGATGTCGGGTTTTTGGATATCGCGCAGGGCGTTGTTCAAAGTTAGTTTCGCCACGGAGCGCCGGACCAGGACGTGGACGGAACCCAGGATGCCGAGAACGACCAGGGCCGCAGCGAGGATGCCAGCCTGGTGCAGACCCCAAGCCTGCGGGGACCACTCCGTGGAGAGCAGGGATTCGAGCCAGAGACCCGGGGAGGTGTGGGCGCCCTGGGCGGTCGAAAAATAGAGACCAAGAATGCCCAGGATGGCAAGAAGGATGGCGTCGGTGACCAGGACATTTTTGCGCCAACTGCGCAACATCTCCCGCACCCGGGGAACGGTCTCGTTTTCGATCAATTTTGCCGTATGGTCCAGCACGCCGATGATCCTATAGGCCCGCTCGATCTCGACCCGGTTGAAACGCTGGATGATCTCGTCCATGTCTTCGTTGCGTTTGGCTTCGTAGCGGGACTTCAGGACGGGGTCGGGGATGGGGTTGGCGCAATCCAGGTTGTAGATTTGGTAGAAGCGGCCTGCTGTCAATCCAGATTGGGCCAGGGCCCGTTGCCAGGCGGCGACCACCTCTTCAAGGTTGTCTTCGCGGACGGTGCAGTCAACCTGGTTCAGGACGAACAGAAATTTGTTGGAATCATGGCGATTGATGGTTTTGGCCACCAGGTGATCCAGGGTGTCCCGCATGGCACCGGGTTCGGGATGCCGGGCATCGAAAAAAACCATAACAAGATCGGAAAGATTGATGATATGATCCGTGATGCGCAGGGTGGAAGTGCGCTGGGCGTCGGCATCGAACCCGGGAGAGTCGATGACGATGCGTCCACGCAGTTTCTCTGTCGGGCAGGTTTTGAGCTGGAGATAGGCGTCGATGCGCCGTCCTTCCCCGGAAACCACCTGTTCGATCTCGTGACTGATCTGGTAGAACGGAAACCTTGGATCGGCATCCAGGGCCAACCCGGGCAGGGTATGGACCTTCTCCTCGTTGCTGTAGCAGATGACCGTGAATTTGTCGTCCACCGCCTGGTTGCCGGTTCGTTGCAGGGGCATCTCCAGAAAGTGATTAATAAAGGTCGATTTTCCGGCGCTGAAGGTACCGAGAATCGAAATCAGCGGCCACCAAGGAACCCGTGTGGCAAAGGACTCCTCCGGGTTGAGGATCCCCATCCGGTAGGCAACCCGATCAAGTTCCCGAAAGCTCTGTACCACCTTGAGCAGGATCGGATTCTCCTCCTTCAGGTGTTTTTCCAGGCTGTTGAGCCTGCGGTCAATCTGCGTGTTGTTGCTTGCTGACATGAAAGTCTCCACAAGTCCGGGGGGAAACGATGCGGGAAGTGACTCTTTTCTGGTATAACCTGAAAGCCTGGGGGACTCAACCGATCGAGATTCGCGGATAGAACACCGAACCTCCCCAATCACCCCACCCTCTTTTTAGAGCAAAAATTGGAGTGACGCTATGGATAGGAATTCCCTGACAATTCGAGACAACCGCACTGGCAAGGAGGTGACGCTGCCGGTCAGAGAGGGTTCCGAAGGGCCGCCCGTTGTAGAAATTAGCAATATTTTCAAGGAATTCGGACTTTTTACCTTAGACCCCGGGTTTCGTTCCACAGCCTCCTGCGAGAGCGAAATCACCTTCATCGATGGGGATCAGGGCATTTTGTTGCACCGGGGCTATCCGATCGAGCAGTTGGCGGAGAAGAGCAGCTACCTGGAGGTATGCCATCTCCTGCTGTTTGGTCATTTGCCTACGGCAACCGAATTTGCCGAATTCAAGCACCTGGTGACGCACCACTCCATGATTCATGAACAACTGCAAAAGTTCTATCAGGGGTTTCGGCGGGATGCGCACCCCATGGCCATCATGGTGGGGGTGGTGGGTGCGCTATCGTCGTTCTACCACGACTCCCTGGATATTGCGAACCCCCGGCATCGGGAGATTGCCGCCTACCGGCTGATTGCCAAGATGCCGACGATCGCCGCATTTTCCCACAAGTATTCCGTCGGGCAACCTTTCATGTATCCCCAGAACAGCCTGGGATACGTGGAAAATCTTCTGCACATGATGTTTGCCGTGCCATGTGATACATACCACGTCTCTCCGGTGTTGGCGCGGGCGATGGAAAAGATCATGATTCTGCATGCCGACCATGAACAGAACGCTTCCACCTCCACGGTCCGTTTGGCAGGCTCGTCGCTGGCTAATCCTTTCGCTGCCGTGTCGGCGGGCATCGGCGCCCTGTGGGGACCGGCGCACGGCGGTGCCAACGAGGCTGTGCTGGGCATGTTGCAGGAGATTGGCCACCCGGATCACATTGGCAGTTACATCAAACGGGCGAAAGATCCCAGTGATTCGTTCCGCCTGATGGGGTTTGGCCATCGCGTCTACAAAAACTATGATCCACGGGCCAAAATTTTGCGGGTGGCGGCCCATGAGGTTCTCCAGGAACTGGATCGCAAAAATGATCCACGCCTGCAGATTGCCCTCCAGTTGGAAAAGATTGCTCTGGAAGATGACTATTTCATCAAGAAGAAGCTCTACCCGAATGTCGATTTTTATTCGGGCATCATTTTGTCGGCCATAGGCGTTCCCACCAGCATGTTTACGGTGATGTTCGCCCTGGCCCGTTCCGTTGGTTGGATGAGTCAGTGGATGGAGATGATGTCCGAAAAGGGACAGTCCATCGGTCGTCCGCGCCAGTTGTATACCGGGGCGAAGAGACGGGACTACGTACCCATCGAAAATCGCGGCTGAAATTGAGGCTATGTCAGGTACCGGCGGAGTGCCCCTCACTCCGCCGGACCCCGGTGGGGTCTGTGGGTCGTCCAGGCAGATAATGGCGTAGCTATTCACCACCCGGCAACGAATCGGGGTCCAGGGGGCTGGCTCCCTGGCAGGTCCAGGACAGAGTTCTGGTGGGGTTCGGGGCGAAGCCCTGACAAAGACTTTCATATCCAAGCTTTTCTTGAAAGGGTGCTGAAGAGTTATCCCATAGCAAAGATTCTGTGCGACCTGCCGTTGACAGTTCCAGCGGAAATTCATAGTGTCTCTTTCCCTTTGCCGTGAACATCGTATCGCGACTTGCGTGATCGGAGGGTGGAGCAGGGTTGCCTTCATCCGTTGTGAGATGACACAGGGTCGGGAACACAGGAACCCATCGCGTTGGAGAATGAAAGTTGAAGCTGAACGGCGCAGAAATCTTCGTGCAGTGCCTACAGGAAATGAATGTCCGGACGATTTTTGGCTACCCGGGAGGGGCCATTCTCAACATTTATGACGAGATCTATAAAGCCAAGTTTCTGCGGCACATCCTGGTGAGGCATGAACAGGGGGCCGTGCATGCCGCCGACGGGTATGCCCGCGTCACTGGCGAGGTTGGCGTGGTTCTGGTCACCTCCGGGCCTGGCGCCACCAATGCGGTGACGGGTTTGGCCACGGCCAACATGGACTCCATTCCGATCGTCTGCTTCAGTGGCCAGGTCTCTTCCAGTCTGATTGGCAACGATGCCTTCCAGGAAGCGGATACGGTGGGCATCACCCGCTCCTGCACCAAGCATAACTATCTGGTCAAAAAGGTGGAGGATTTGGCCCGCATCATTCGCGAGGCCTTTTATATTGCCCGTACCGGACGGCCCGGGCCGGTCCTGATCGATATCCCCAAGGATATTCTTACCCAGAAGACCGAGCATGTCTATCGGGACGGGCGCGTCGATATCCCCTCCTATCGGCCTACCATCGAGGGGCACACCGGGCAGATCCGGCGCGCGGTGAAGTTGATGCAGAAGGCCCAACGTCCGGTCATCTACTCCGGGGGCGGGGTCATTCTCTCCAACGCCGCTCCAGAGTTGACGGAGCTGGCCCGGATTCTGGGGGCGCCGGTCACCAATACCCTGATGGGCCTGGGCGGGTTTCCAGCCAATGACTCTCTGTTCCTGGGTATGTTGGGCATGCATGGCACCTATGAGGCCAACATGGCGGTTACCCGGTCGGATCTACTGATTGCCGTGGGTGCCCGTTTCGATGACCGGGTGACCGGCAAGGTCTCCGAGTTTGCCCCCGAGGCCGAGATCATCCATATCGACATCGACCCGACCTCGGTCTCCAAGAATGTCAAGGTGGATATTCCCATCGTCGGGGATGTCAAACACGTTTTGAGCAAAATTGTCGAGTTGGTCAAGGAGTCGACCTTCCGCAAACAGAAGCCGGACTATGCCGCATGGTGGGGTGAGATCGAGACGTGGCGGCGGCGGGAGTGCCTCAAGTTCAACCAGGATGATCGGGTGATCCAACCCCAATCGGTCATCAAAAAATTGCATGAGTTGACCCAGGGCAACGCCATTGTGGTGACCGATGTGGGGCAACACCAGATGTGGGCGGCGCAGTTTTATGGGTTTGAGCGGCCCAGGCGTTGGCTGACCTCCGGCGGACTGGGCACGATGGGGTATGGTCTCCCTGCCAGTCTGGGCGCCATAGTGGCCAAACCCGACGAACAGGTTTTTCTCATCTCGGGTGACGGCTCCATCCAGATGAACATTCAAGAGTTGGGAACGGCGCGACAATACCGTCTCCCCATCAAAATTTTGATCCTCAACAACAGCTTCCTGGGGATGGTCCGGCAGTGGCAAGAGCTGTTCTATGGCCGTCGCTACTCGGAGACCGACCTGTCGGATATGGCTGCCCCTGACTTTCAAAAACTGGCCGAGGCGTATGGCGCCACGGGCCTTTTGGCCGAGCGTCCGGATCAGATCGAGCCGGTGCTGCGCCAGACCATGGAGACGCCCGGCATGGTGATCGCGGAGTTCCGTACCAACCGGGAGTGCAATGTTTATCCCATGGTGCCAGCCGGTGCTGCCATGAACGAAATGATTCTGTTGTAGAGGATGACGCCATGAGACATGTCCTGTCGGTGTTGGTGAACAACGAACCCGGTGTTTTGACCCGGGTTTCCGGGCTGTTTTCTGCCCGTGGTTTCAACATTGAAAGCCTCTCGGTGGCCCCGGTCGGCGATGGCAGCAGCTCCCGCATCACCATGGTGAGCCATGGCGACAGCCAGATCACTGAACAGATCACCAAACAGTTGAACAAACTGATCCCGGTGATTCGCGTGGTGGATTTGACCGATGGTCCTCATGTGGAGCGGGAACTCATGCTGATCAAGGTCTCCGCCGAGCGGGAGATGCGGGCCGAAATCATGCGTATCGCCGACATTTTCCGTTCCCGGGTCGTGGATGCCACCCAGGTCTCCTTCATCATCGAGGTGACCGGCGGCAGCGACAAGCTCGATGCCTGTCTGGCCATGTTGTCCCCTCTCGGCGTCGTGGAGATGGTGCGCACCGGCAAGGTGGCCATGTCCCGGGGTGAGAAAAAGACTTGACGGGAGAGTTGACCCGTCCCACAAAATCGTTGTCATCAAGGAGAATATTTTCCATGAAAGTCTATTATGATCGCGACGCGGATTTGGGTTTGATCAAATCCCGGCGGGTGGCCATCCTGGGGTACGGCTCACAGGGACATGCCCATGCCCAAAATCTCAAGGATTCTGGTGTGAATGTAGTGGTCGGGTTGCGTGCCGGGTCTGCTTCCTGGTCAAAGGCGCAAAATGCCGGGTTGGAAGTGGCTGAAGTGGCCCAGGCTGTTGCGGGGGCCGATCTGGTCATGATCCTGGTGCCCGATGAGCATCAGGCCCGGCTTTATCGGGAAGATGTCGCTTTGCACCTGAAAAATGGCGCCACGCTGGCTTTTGCCCATGGCTTCAACATCCATTTTGGTCAGATCGATCCGCCAGCCGGCGTGGATGTCATCCTGGCGGCGCCCAAAGGCCCGGGTCACCTGGTCCGCTCGGAGTATGTCAAAGGGGGTGGGGTGCCTGCCCTGGTGGCGATCCATCAAAACAGCTCCGGTCGTGCTTTGGAGACCGCCCTGGCCTACGCCACGGCCATCGGGGGTGGTCGGGCCGGGATCATCGAAACTTCGTTTCGCGAGGAGACCGAGACCGACCTGTTTGGTGAACAGGCTGTGTTGTGCGGAGGGATTTCAGCGCTTATCCAGGCCGGTTTCGAGACCCTGGTCGAGGCAGGTTACGCCCCGGAGATGGCCTACTTCGAGTGTCTCCACGAAACCAAGCTGATCGTGGATCTCATCTACGAGGGTGGCATCTCCAACATGCGCTACTCCATCTCCAACACCGCCGAGTATGGCGACCTGACCCGGGGCCCCCGGGTAATCACCGACCAGACCCGCCAGGAGATGAAAAAGATTTTGCGTGAAATCCAGACCGGGGAGTTTGCCCGGGAGTGGATTGCGGAAAATCAGGCGGGTGGCCGCGCCAAATTTCAGGCGTTGCGCCGTCTAGGTCAGGAACATCCGGTTGAGGAGTTGGGGCGCAAGCTGCGCGCCATGATGCCCTGGATCCAAAAAGGCAAGCTGGTGGACAAAACCCGGAACTGAGTTCACAATCAGCAGAAGACTGGGCGGTTGCATGGTTTGAAAAACTGGGATGGAGGTCCAGGAGGAGGGGCTGCGCCCTTCCTCCTGGTGGGGTTCGGGGCGAAGCCCCGACAAAGGCTTTCATCTCCAGAACGTTTGAAGGACTGGGATGGAGGTCCAGGAGGAAGGGCTGTGCCCTTCCTCCTGGTGGGGTTCGGGGCGAAGCCCCGACAAAGGCTTTTATGTCCAGGGCTTTCATGCCCGGGTTTTTCTTGCAAAAGGTGCTGAATCGTTACAGTTTGTATTGGTTTGGCAGGGGAGTGACCGGGCCGCATCCGGTGCGCCGGGGTGAGCTTCGGTATGACAGGAGGTCGGAGGAGACGGTGCGTATTCCCATAGCTCGGGAGGGTTGGCCCTTTATCGCTGCTTTTGCCGGCGGGACCGCGTTGATTGCGGCGTTTTGCCCCAGTGTGGTGGGGGATATCCCCCCGGTCCTTTTGACTCTTTGGTGCGTCTGGTTTTTTCGGGATCCGGAGCGTGCCACGCCGCAGGAAGCCGGTTTGTTGATAGCACCGGCAGATGGCCGGGTCGTTGCTGTGGAGGAGGTGGCTGCTGCGCCCTTGTCCGGCCAACCGGCCCGCAAGGTCTCCATTTTCATGAATGTGTTCAGTGTGCACGTCAACCGCATGCCGGCAGCCGGACGGATCCAACGTCAGGTCTATCATCCGGGACGTTTTCTCAACGCCGCCTTGGACAAGGCCTCGTTGGAGAATGAACGCATGGAGCTTTTGCTGGTGACAGATGCAGGACCGGTTGTCGTGGTCCAGGTGGCGGGATTGGTGGCGCGGCGCATTGTCTGCCGGGCCGGAGAGGGGAGCCAGTGGTTGCGTGGCGAGCGGTTTGGTTTGATCCGTTTCGGCTCGCGGGTCGATCTTTACCTGCCACGCACTGCCCAGGTTTCCTTGAACATCGGTGATCGAACCCGGGCAGGTGAGACCATCGTTGCGCAGGTGGAGTCCTCCCGTGCCAACGTCTGAGCTGCGTCCCAGTCGGCGTGTCTATATTCTGCCCAACCTCCTGACCACAGGGGGGCTGTTTTTTGGGTTCTATGCCATCATGGCGGCCCTGGACGGCAAGATCGAGCGCAGTGCCATGGCCATTTTGGTGGCGGGTATTTTTGACATTTTGGATGGTCGGGTGGCCCGGGCCACGGGGGGAGTCTCCGCCTTTGGCAAGGAGTATGACAGCCTGGCCGATTTTCTCTCGTTTGGTATTGCCCCGGGTATTCTGGTTTACCAGTGGGCTTTGGCCCCTTTCAGTCGGCTTGGCATGGCTGGGGCTTTTCTTTTCATGGTGTGTGGCGCGTTGCGCCTGGCGCGTTTCAACGTTCAGCACTATGTGCAGGACGAGCGGTTGTCGCGCCGCTATTTCCAGGGATTGCCGGTCCCGGCTGCGGCGGGCATTCTGGTGGCCACCATTTTGTTTTTTTTGGATGTGGGTCTGCAACCCTGGCAGGGTGGTACCGCCGAACGTTTCCTGTGGCACTGGTGGCCGTTGGCGACGACCTACTTTTTGGCCTTTCTCATGGTCAGCACCATCCGTTTTCGCAGTTTCAAGGATATCACCTGGCATCGGGAGCGTCCCTTTTTTGCCCTGGTAGTGACCGTGTTGTTCATGGCGATCCTGACCATCGATATGCCCATCACCCTGTTCGTTGTCGGTTTCATTTATTTGGGTTCGGTTTTTCAGAGTCACAAGGAGTATCGCCAACTGCTGGCCGAAGGCAAAGAGACTCCTGGAGATGAGGTGGAAGATTTGTCGGTCTGAGGCGAGGGTGCATTGCTTTTGTAACCATTCAGCACCCTTTCAAGAAATACCTGGATATGAAGGCTTTTGTGTAACTATTCAGCACCCTTTCAAAAAAAGCCTGGATATAAAAGCCTTTGTCAGGGCTTTGCCCCGAACCCCGCCAGGACTCTGTCCTGGACCTGCCAGGGAGCCAGCCCCCTGGACCCCGATTCGTGGTTGGGTGGTGAATAGTTACGCTTTTGTCAGGGCTTCGCTCCGAACCCCACCAGGAGAAAGGGCACAGCCCTTCCTCCTGGACCTCCATCCCGGTTTTTCAATCGTTTTTTGTGTGGGTGCCGGACAGACACTTTTACGGAATCAGGACCATGGCCAACGAACGGATCATCATTTTTGACACCACCCTGCGCGATGGCGAGCAATCTCCCGGCGCTTCCATGAATGTGGAAGAGAAGTTGCGCATTGCCCGCCAACTTGAAAAATTGCGCGTCGATGTGATCGAGGCCGGGTTTCCCATCGCCTCCCAGGGCGACTTTGAGAGCGTCCAGGCTGTGGCCAAGGGCATTCGGGAGTGCAGTGTGGCCGGCTTGGCGCGCGCACGCATGGAGGATATCGATCGGGCCTGGGAGAGTCTCCAGGGTGCGGCCAACCCACGGATTCATACTTTCATTGCCACCAGCCCCATCCATATGGAACATAAGTTGCGCATGCAGCCGGACGCGGTGGTGGAGGCTGCCGTGGCGGCGGTGCGGCATGCACGAAAATATACCTCCAACGTGGAGTGGTCGGCGGAGGACTCCGGACGGGCCGAGATGGATTTTCTCTGCCGGATCGTGGAAGCGGTGATTGCCGCCGGGGCCACCACAGTCAACATACCGGATACGGTGGGTTATACCCTGCCGCACGAATTTGGCACCCGGATTCGCACCCTTATGGAGCGGGTGCCCAATATTCACCAGGCCGTCATTTCGGTCCATTGCCACAACGATCTGGGATTGGCCGTGGCCAACTCCCTGTCGGCGGTCATCAACGGGGCCAGACAGGTCGAGTGTACCATCAACGGTTTGGGCGAGCGGGCCGGCAATGCCTCCCTGGAAGAGTTTGTCATGTCGCTGCGTACCCGCCGCGACATACTCCCCTTTGATGTGGGGGTCGAGACCACGGAGATCATGCGCTCCTCCCGCCTGGTCTCCACGATCACGGGGTTTCCGGTGCAACCCAACAAGGCGATCGTGGGAGCCAACGCTTTTGCGCATGAATCCGGTATCCATCAGGATGGCGTCCTCAAGAATGCCTCGACCTATGAGATCATGACCCCGGCCTCGGTCGGGCTTACCACCAACCAACTGGTCCTGGGAAAGCATTCGGGTCGTCACGCCTTTCGCGACAAACTGCTTGGCCTGGGTTACGATTTGACCGACGACCAGCTGGCCCTGACGTTTCAGCGTTTCAAAAG
The DNA here is from genome assembly GCA_015231175.1 of Magnetococcales bacterium. Taxonomy (NCBI): domain Bacteria; kingdom Pseudomonadati; phylum Pseudomonadota; class Magnetococcia; order Magnetococcales; species Magnetococcales bacterium. The sequence goes on from JADGBZ010000004.1 coordinate 70,929, forward strand.
TCTGGCGGATAAAAAGCAGGATTTATACGATGAGGACATCCAGGCCCTGGTGGAAGATGAGGTGGTGCGGGTTTCCGACCATTTTCGTCTGATTCGTCTGCATGTGACCTCAGGTACCCGTGACACGCCCGTGGCGGTGGTGGAGCTGGAGATTGGCGGCGAGACCTGTCATGGCTCCAGTTGGGGCGATGGCTCGGTGGAGGCGGTGTTCAAGGCGGTCGGACAGGCTGTCCCCATGGCCCGGGATACGGTGTTGTCCCTCTATCAGGTGCAGGCCGTGACCGGCGGCATGGATGCGCAGGCCGAGGTGACCGTGCGCCTCACGTTGGACGATGCGCGGGTTAATGGCCAGGGGACCGATTATGATGTCATCATCGCTTCGGCCAAGGCCTACGTCAACGCCCTGAACAAACTGGCCACCAGGCGTGGCGAGATTCGCCGAGGGGTTTGACGGTACTGATCCGCGCCCCCTGTTTGCTGATTTGATCCTTGATTTCTAGTGGACCAACCGACATGATTTGAAGTGTTCACTTTTCTTGACTATTCCGCACTCTTTCAAGAAAAGCCTGGGCATGAAAGCCTTTGTCAGGGCTTCGCCCCGAACCCCACCAGGGCGCTGCCCTGGACCCGCCAGGGCGCTGCCCTGGACCCCGTTCATGGCTTGCCTGCACATCAAATCAACACGGTTGAGCCCCTAGTGGACCAACCGACTTGATTTGAAGTGCTCACTTTTCGTGCCTATTCCGCACTCTTTCAAGAAAAGCTTGGAAATGAAAGCCTTTGTCAGGGCTTCGCCCCGAACCCCACCAGGGCGCTGCCCTGGACCCGCCAGGGCGCTGCCCTGGACCCGCCAGGGAGCCAGCCCCCTGGAAGGGAGCCAGCCCCCTGGATCCCGATTCATGGCTTGCCTGCACATCAAATCAACACGGTTGAGCCACTAGTCACTGTTCAGCACCTGGCAACGCATCGGGTTCAGGAGTCAGGCTCCCTAGGCGGATCCAGGGCAGCGCCCTTGCGGGGTTCGGGGCAGCGCCCCGTTTTGCTTTTGTACGCCCCCCTTCTCCCAGGCCTTTTTTGCGTTTTTTGCAAAAAAGGCCCAGGGGCGGGCCTTGGTCCACCATCTGGTGCGTCTTTTTGCGCCAGAAGGCGGACGCATTGCAGGTTTGAAAAACAGAGATCGGCGGCACGCCCTTTCAAATGCGATTGCCCTGGCATCGGTTGCTTGGCTACTTGTCATGACTGGTTGGATGAGAGATACTGACGGGGTGTTTGCGACTTGTCCGGGAACGCTGGCCGACGAGGTCTTCAGTCGGTGTCCTGAACAAGCCGGCCATCAAAGCGGTGAAATTCTCCGGGGAGTTTGAACTTGGCACGATACTTGTTTGCCCGTGGAGTGAAGCAACTTACACGATGAGAGGATGACTCCATGACAATCCGCCGTGTGGACCACTCGGGCAAATCGCTCGCCAATACGAGTGTCAAAAAACAGTCCCGGACCAGCGAAGGGGTGCCGGGGGAAAAATTTACCCGGGTGATGGATGCTCTTGCCCCCATGGATGGTCCACATGTCGTAACGGCCACCGATGAGGTCACCGCAACGGACACCGACCCCTCTCCACACCAGCGACGGCAACAACTCCGGCATGCCGGTGAGTTGCTCGATTCGTTGCAGGATTTGGAACAAAATCTTCAGGAGGGGGATGCGCAACAGGATGACACAGGGAAAAATGTGCCGGATCAGGCCCATCTTCGCCTGCGGGAGAGCCGCGATCAGGCCCTGCAATCCCTGACGGAGGCGCCCAACAAAGGCGCCGAACGCGATTTGTTGCATCGAACGGCGGTTTTGGCCACGGTAGAACTGGCGAAAACGGACCGGGGGGATTATAAGTAACCCCGTCGCTTGTCATCTTTTCTCCCGCCGGTGAAAGGTGATCGGTCGGTCGGATGTCGCCCGGCTGGATCCCGAATTCGAGACCCTTGGAACACATAAGAAACTTTTCCATCATTGCCCATATCGACCACGGCAAGAGTACCCTGGCGGACCGCCTATTGGAGGCGACCGGTGCCCTGACGCAACGGGAAATGGTCGAGCAGGTCTTGGATAGTATGGACCTGGAGCGTGAGCGTGGGATCACGATCAAGGCCCACTATGTGCGGCTGAACTATCGGGCCAAGGACGGTATCACCTACGTTCTCAACCTGATCGATACCCCCGGGCATGTCGACTTTTCTTACGAGGTATCCCGTTCGCTGGCGGCTTGTGAGGGGGCGCTGTTGGTGGTGGATGCGGCACAGGGGGTGGAAGCGCAGACCCTGGCCAACGTCTACCTCGCCCTGGACCACGACCTGGAAATCATCCCCATCCTGAACAAGATCGATCTCCCCTCCGCCTCTCCGGAAATGGTGCGCAAACAGATCGAAGAGATGGTGGGGCTGGATGCCAGCGAGGCGATTCCGACCTCGGCCAAGACCGGCGTTGGCATCGCAGAGATTCTGGAGGCCATCGTTGCAAAAATTCCCCCGCCGCGTGGAGATCGGCTGGGGTTGCTCAAGGCGCTCATCATCGACTCCTGGTACGACAACTATCTGGGGGTGGTGTGTCTGGTGCGGGTTTTTGATGGCACGCTGGAGGTGGGACAAAAAATCCGCCTGATGAGCAATGGCCGTGAAGTGTTGGTGGATCGCCTCACGTTGGCCATGCCGGCCATGACCGATTGTCGCACCCTGGGCCCTGGTGAAGTGGGTTGTGTCATGGCGAGCATCAAGGTCGTGGCGGATGCCAAGGTGGGAGATACCATTACGGACGCCCGTCGGCCAGCTCCCACGCGCCTGGAAGGGTTCAAGGAGGTCAAACCCATGGTCTTCGCCGGGCTCTACCCGGTCGATTCCGCCGATTATGAAAACCTCAAGGTCGCCCTGGAAAAGCTCTCCCTGAATGATTCAGCTTTCATCCATGAACCGGAAACCTCTCCCGCGCTTGGCTTTGGTTATCGGTGTGGCTTTCTGGGCATGTTGCACATGGAAATTGTCCAGGAGCGCCTGGATCGGGAGTTCAACCTGGATCTTGTGACCACGGCTCCCACCGTGGTTTACCAGATTCTCATGACCGACGGCACGCTGCGCGAAATCCACAACCCCTCCGATCTGCCACCCACAGTCAGGGTGCAGGAGATCCAGGAGCCGTTCATTCATGCATCCATCATGGCTCCGGCTGAATACATGGGCGCCATCATGAAGCTGTGCAACGAGCGCCGGGGAACCCAGAAAAATCTGACTTATGCCACCGAGACGCGCGCCCTGCTGGAGTATGAACTTCCCCTCAACGAGGTGGTGCTCGATTTTTTTGATCGGCTGAAGTCCATCTCCCGGGGTTATGCCTCCCTGGATTACGAACTCCGTGAATACCGCCCTTCCGATCTGGTCAAGCTGGACATTTTGATCAACGGCGAACCTGTGGATGCCCTGTCGATCATCGTGCATCGGGCCAACAGCTTCCACCGGGGGCGGGAGCTGGCCAAGCGGATGAAAGAGGTCATTCATCGGCAAATGTTCGAGGTCTCCATACAGGCCGCCATCGGCGCCAAGGTGATCGCCCGGGAGACCGTCAAGGCCTTGCGCAAGAACGTGACGGCCAAGTGTTATGGGGGTGACATTACCCGCAAAAGAAAACTTCTGGAAAAGCAAAAGGCCGGCAAGAAACGTATGAAGCAAATCGGCAAAGTGGAGATCCCCCAAGAAGCATTTTTGGCAGTCCTCCAGGTGGAGTGAGGTTGGGTCCGGAAAATGCAAATCCTTCACGCGGTCGGACGCGCTGTTCCATGCCATCACGAACGGATTGGGTAGATCATGAGTGACAGGGGGTTTACGAAAAGGCATCTCCAACATGGAGCCATGTTTCTCATTGCCGGGGTTTTCATGTTCGGCAGCTATATGGTGTTGGGTGTTGATACCATCCTGGAGCGCATGGGGCCGGCTGCCACGGCGGGGTTGTGCATGGTGGCTTTTGGCATTTTCCTGCTTTTGCCCGGGCAGCGGATTCTGGACAGACCCTCCTGGTTTCGGGAGTACTACGATGCCATCGTTTTGGCGGTTGGGATCGCCCTCTTTGTCCGCACCTTTATCATCGAACCTTTCAAGATTCCCTCTGGATCGATGATCCCCACCCTGCTGGTTGGTGATTACCTTTTTGTCAACAAACTTGCTTACGGTCACCGGATTCCCTTTACCCGGGACCGGGTTTTGTTTGGGCATGGACCACAACGTGGTGATATCGCTGTCTTCGAGTATCCACGGGAGCCCAACAAGGATTATATCAAGCGTATCATCGGCCTGCCGGGTGACCGGATCGTTTACGACCATAAGCGGCTTGTCATCAATGGGAAACCCGTGGCTTATGAAACATCTGGCCCCTTTTCCTACAAGAATGAGCATACTTACGAAGTGAACGCCGAGCGGCGTCTGGAGAGCATCGGGAAGGGGGCCTACAGCATTCTGGTGCAGCCGCAGTTGGAATTCATGGATCGGCGCACCGAGACGGTTGTGCCGCCTGGTCACTATTTCGTCATGGGGGACAATCGCGACAACAGCAATGATTCGCGTGTCTGGGGTTTTGTTCCCAGTTACCGGCTGGTTGGCAAGGCAGTGGCCTTGTTTTGGTCATGGGATTCCCATGCCTCCTCTCCACGCTGGTATCGGGTGGCCAGTGCTGTGGAGTGAACATTTGCAGCTTGACGTTCTTCAAGACCGTATTGGCTATCGCTTCCTGAACCAGTCGCTTCTGCATCAGGCGTTGCGGCACCGTTCCAGCCTGCTCCCGGAGGGAGAGGGAGATCTGCCGGTCGGATCCCAGTGGCATAACGAGCGGTTGGAGTTTTTGGGCGATGCGGTTTTAAGTCTGTTGATATCGGATCTGCTGTTTACCCGGTTTCCGGACCTTGCCGAAGGGGCGCTTTCCCGCTGGCGTGCCACCCTTGTCAATACCGATGCTCTGAGTCACCTTGGCCGTGAGATGGGCCTGGGAAATTGTTTGCAAATGGGACACGGCGAAGAGTTGAGCGGTGGCCGGGAAAAAAATTCCATTCTGGGCAATGCCATGGAGGCTCTGTTGGGCGCCATCTATCTAGATGGTGGTCACGCCGCCGCTCAAAGGGTGGTCAATCGCATGTTTGCCGATGCCATTGCCGCCATTCGACCAGAGCGCCCTGGAAAGGATTGCAAATCCCTCCTGCAAGAAAAATTGCAATCCCTGGGGCGCCCTCTGCCTGTCTATCGTGTCATCCAGGCGGAAGGGGCGCCGCACCAGAGAATTTTTACGATTGAATGTGTTGCCGATGGTTTGCCCCCCAGACGTGGCCAGGGGCAGACAAAGCGCACCGCAGAACGCGAAGCGGCGCGCAGGATGCTTGAACTTTGGCCGGATACCAGCCATGGTGAGGCGTTGACGCCAAGTGGCGAGTCGTTCCCGACTTGAAGTGTAGATCCAAGAGTTCTATTCTGGAAACGGGGTGGAAAGCTGTGTCGTGCGGTCCGGGCTCAATCCGATATGCGTATTTTTAAAAATAAGGTAACTATTCACCACCCGCCAACGAATCGGGGTCCAGGGGGCTGGCTCCCTGGCAGGTCCAGGACAGAGTCCTGGTGGGGTTCGGGGCGAAGCCCTGACAAAGGCTTACAAAGGCTTTCATATCCAGGCTTTTTTTGAAAGGGTGCTGAATAGTTACAAAAATAAATCGTTTGCCCGATGACGAAAACCAAGACATATAAAAGTGACGCCTTTGCGGCCATCCATGAAACGGCGACCGGAATGTGTGATGCCGGAGTCATTGACATGCAAACGATGCGTTGTTTTGATCGCTCTTGCCTGACACCCATTCGTGATTTTACTGGCGATGATGTGCGTGCCTTACGTGTACGTGAAGGAGTCAGTCAGGCCGTTTTTGCCCACTATCTGAACGTGACTAAAGATTACGTCAGCAAGTGGGAACGCGGAGAAAAAAAACCGACAGGTACCTGCCTGGAGCTCCTTTCCATTGTGGAGCGCAAGGGACTTGCTTCCATCACTTAGCAAAACCCGGCTTCTCCAACCACGCCACTCTTTTTGGCGGTGGGCGCCACGGTCGTTCTATCAACCGCAAGCTGCAAGACATCACGGAGTCTGTTCCGGTCTGACGATTCAACCTGATGTCTGGATCGATCTGCGTCCTGATGGGGCAGCGTGTCGTACATGGGCAGAGGACAACAAGCCATGCGGGGCGGAAAGGATACTCCGCTTTTTCGTGCCATGTCCCGCGCCGGGATTGATGGGCGGATCATCGGAAACCTTCCAAACGGAATCGTCCCTGATCGGAATCGTTCCAAAAGCGTGGATTTTTGTCCATAATGGACCTCACGATGCCGAGAGGGGGTGTCAAGGGTCGGGGGACGTTGTTGCGTGTTGGCCGTCATGCCAACCCTGGGCGGGATAACTGGCAAATCGGGAATTTTCGATCTATGGCTGAAGAGACGACCCATGCGTTGCAACCGGGCCAGTACCGGCTGTCGGATCCCGCGCTCTTGATGGGGATGCGTTTGCAGCAGGAAATCAAAGTTCCCGGCTCCGATGCGATCCTCGTTCCCAGGTACACACCGATCACCACCAAACTCGTTGCGCGTCTTGTCCAGCACGGGGTTGAGACGCTTTTTGCCGAGCCTGTTCAGGAAAAGGCCGTTGTGACGTCGGTTGAACAGATGAAAAAAATGTTCACCGTCATCGAAAATGTTGTCAGCGGGGCCCTGGGGGGGGTTGAGGATATTGCACTCTCCTTTCAAAATCAGCAGCAGATTCGTGATCTGGAACGACTCATCCAGTCCAATCTCAATGACATCGACAGTCTGTTCAAATCCGACCCGACCGAAAAGCTGATGGCCTTGACGCAACACCATAGCGGTACGGCCCGGCACAGCATCATGGCCAGTTTCCATTTGATGGCCATCGGTCGTGAACTGGGTTGGCCGGACGGCAAGATTGTTCGCGGGGCCATCGCCGTTTTCAATCATGATGTGGGCAAAACCAGGGTCAAGCTGGAGACGCTCGATTGGCCGGGCCGACTGGACGGAAACCAATGGAAGGAGATGCAACTGCATCCGCTTTTTGGGTGTCGTCTGCTGTACCGGGTTGGAGAGAAACCCGATCTCTCCATGCTGACGGCTCTCTTGCATCACGAGTGGCATGCCGAAGTCGCCGGCAAGGGGTATGGCGGTTTGACCCTGTTCGCCGATTACCTCAAACGCACCTTGCAGTTGGATATTCCCAAGGTGGTGGCGGAATTGGATCGGGACGACCTGGATTGCATCCAGGCCTCTTCCTTGGTGGACATGGTCTCTGCCCTTGAGGAGAGACGGGCCTACAAACGTGAGTTGGACTCCTTCAAGGTTTTGGTCATCATGAACAGCGATGCCATGTTGGGGCATTTTCACCCTGAGCATTACGCCGCCTGGCATCGGATCTATATGCGGCAAAACCCCAATCTGCTCCCCCGGGGTCGGCGTTTTGCCCTGCCTCGGGAAAAAGAGCGGCGTGTCTTTACGCCCCAAAAACCCAGGAAGGTTTCCCAGTTGGGGTTGCTCACCTACCAGGAGATGGAGCAGCTTGGCTTCATGCCCGTGTTGCGTAACGTTGGCATGGATGAAGAGCGCATCCGTCGTCGGGGTGGATTGACGTTGAAGGTTCTCGAACAGATCAAGAATGATAAGCGCCTGGAGTTCGATTGCTCTCCCGAGGCCATCCGGGCCGCCGGCCTGAATCCGATCAAGGATCAGGTCGTGCCGGAGATGGAGATGATCGAACTGGATGTCTGGCGGGAGTGGTTGACCTGGGATGAGTTGGAACGTTCCGGCCTTCTGGCGAAGGCAAAGGCGCACCTGTTTGATCTTGAGTTGATACGCAAGGACGGGGGCATGCGCCCGGAGCGGTTGGTCAAGCGCGGTATCCCCCTCAATGAAAAAAAATTGGCGAGTCAGGGAATCCTGATTTTGAAGCCATGGACCATCAAACTGCCCGGCAGTGAAAACCGTTTGACTGCGGCGGATTTGCTCAAACTGGGTGTCTCGGACCAGCAGTTGGAGAAGGCCGGGTGCCTGGACCGGGTCAGGAAGGTCAAAAGCGGCGTGCCCATGGATTGGCTGGTGAATCAGGGGATCATGATCGTGCCTGCCGATCTGGGGAAAAATGGTATTGACCCGATACGCAAGGTGTTCTACGACATTCTGGTGACCGAAGAGATCAGTTCAACCAGGGCCAGGTTCATGCTCCTGAGGGAGGGCGACGAGGTGAAGAATCCGGACGAAAACAGCAACCAGGATGATCCAGACCCGATTCGCAACCTTCTGCTCAACAAAATAGGGGAGGTGGTGATCGATTTTGTCGATCTTGTGGCCATGCCTGATTTGAGCGGTGTGACCATGGGCGATCATTGGGGTGTTCGGCGATAAGGGCCATGTCCAAACATTTCGATCTGAAAAAAGCCGGTTTGAAGGCGACCCTGCCGCGCATGAAGATTTTGACCCTCTTCATGGCCGAAACAGGGCAGCATCTAACAGCCGAAGATATTTTTCGCAAATTGATCGCCGACGATGATGAGGTAAGTCTGGCCACGGTTTATCGGGTTTTGACCCAATTCGTCCAGGCCGGATTGTTGACACGGCACCACTTTGAAGGCGGCAGAGCCATCTATGAGGTCAATCATGGGGATCACCATGACCATCTTGTTTGCCTGCAATGCGGCCATGTGCAGGAGTTTGTCGATGAAGAGATTGAAAAACGTCAACATGTGATCGCCCGGCAATACGGCTTTGAAGTGGAGGATCATGCCCTCCATATCTATGTGGATTGTCTGCGAGAAAACTGCCCACGTAAAAAATCTTCCCCTTAAGTAGAAACCACGATCATTTTTTGGCATCGGGATCCAGGGGGCTGGCTCCCTGGCGAATCAAGGGCATCGCCCTTGCGGGGTCCGGGGCAGCGCGCCGTTTTGTTTTTGTACGCCCCCCGTAACTATTCAGCACCCGACCACGAAGCGGGGGCCAGGGGGCTGGCTCCCTGGCAGGTCCAGGACGGAGTCCTGGTGGGGTTCGGGGCGAAGCCCTGACAAAGGCTTTCATATCCGAGCTTTTCTTGAAAGGGTGGTGAATGGTTACCGCCCCCCTTTGATTGTGACAGAGGTTGACTTGATTTCGGCAATAGGTCAGCCTGTAATCGGGGTGTGCTGGATGGTTGCCGGTTTCCAATATGGGTCTGAATATAGGTCTGGTTGATGGGGTGGTGGCGATGATAAAGCAGGGACGTGCTGGAGGCTGGGGGGTATGTGGCATGCGCCAGGGTGTTCGTGGTCCGGTGATCCTGCTGCTCGTGTTGGTGCTGGCGCTGGCTCTTGCCCAGGTGCGGTCGGTTGCAGCTGCCGCCGAAACCAAAGGATCCGACACAGGAACCAAAAATGAGGCCGTGCATGCAGCCAAGGCCGAGGCGAAAGGGGATGCAACCGATAGAGCGGTGCGGCGAACCTTCGACGCCTTGAGCAAGGAGAGTGCGACGTGTGTCTCTTGCCACACCGAGGATAACCGTGGTTTGTACCAGCAGTGGGGCCGGTCAAGACATTATGGCGCCAATGTGGGTTGTTATGAGTGCCACCGTGCGGAACCCGGGGATCCGGATGCGTTCATGCACAAAAAGTTTCTCATTTCCGTCATGGTCACGCCCAAGGATTGTGGCCGGTGCCATGAAGGTGCAACCAGGGAGTTTGGCCAGAGTGTCCACGCCCGGGCCGGGGAGATCGAGGGAAGCATGTCCCATACCATGGCCACGGTGGTGCAGGGGATGCCTGAAGAATCGATGCGTGCGGCGGGGCAACACGGATGTGTGCAATGTCACGGATCCAAGGTCAAGGTAAAACCCAGCGGCAAGCTGGATGCCACGTCCTGGCCCAACAGCGGCGTAGGCCGCATCAATCCGGATGGTTCCAAAGGGGCGTGTTCGGCCTGCCATCAGCGGCATGAGTTTTCTTTGGTTCAGGCCCGGCATCCGGATACTTGTGGCAAGTGCCATGTGGGTCCGGTCCATGCGCAAAAGGAAATTTACGGCGAGTCCAAACATGGCATTAATTTTTACGCCAACCAGGATCGCATGAACGTCCACTCTTCCAAGTGGATTCCGGGTGAAGATTATGATGTCAGCCCCACCTGTGCGACCTGCCACATGTCGGCCACGGTCGATGCGCCGTTGTCCCACGATGTCAGTCAACGCATCAGCTGGGATCTCAGGGCCCCAGTCTCCTTCAAGGTGGGGAAAGATTCGGCGGAGTCTGCCACGCTGTGGAAAGAGAACCGCAAGCGGATGCAGGCGGTCTGCTCCGCTTGTCACCTTGAGAGCATCATAGGCAATTTTTATCAGCAGTTTGACAACGTCGTCATTCTCTATAACGACAAATTCGGCAAACCGGGGCAGGAGTTGATGGAAAGCCTGTTGCGCGAAGGCCTTCGCACCCCGGCGGACTTTGACGAGAGCATCGAATGGACCTGGTTTGAAATCTGGCACCACGCAGGACGCCGGGTCCGTCAGGGGGCGTCGATGCAGGCCCCGGATTTTGTACAGTGGCGGGGATTTTATGAAATTTCCCAGCTTTTCTATACCCAACTGATTCCACAGGCCGAAGCCTTGATGGTCCAGGCCCGGGCAGCGGGGAAAAACAGTCATGCCGATGCGGTCGCCAAGGTTCTACAAGAAATTTTGAGCCGTCCTGAGCATGCCTGGTTTCTGAAGAGTTCCGGGCCAAAACAGGAGAAGGCTGCCCCCTGACCGTGTCATGCGCTTCGTATTCAAAAACGATTGAAGACTGGGTTGGCGGTCCAGGAGGAAGGTTTGTGCCCTTCCTCCGAGTGGGGTTCGGGAAGAGGCCATGACAAAAGCTTTCATACCCGTAACTGTTCACCACCCGCCAACGAATCGGGGTCCAGGGGGCTGGCTCCCTGGCTTAGTCCAGGGCAGCGCCCTGGTGGGGTTCGGGGCGAAGCCCTGACAAAAGCTTTCATACCCAAGCTTTTTTTGAAATGGTGTGGAATAGTGATGAAAAGTGAACATTTCAAATCATGTCGGTTGGCCCGCTCGTCATGAGGCTCCTTGGAGTCATCCTGGGATGGGTGGTTTTGCTTGCGGTGCAAGCGCCGGCCAGCGCCCAGCCGGAGGAGATGCAACCTTCCATCGCCCAGCTGGAGGAGATGCAGCCTTTCTCCGTGAACCGCAGCACCTCCAACGTGCGCTGTTACGGTTGCCACGGGGAGAAGGGGTTTGGTGTCCCCCTGGCAGAGGGGGTACGTTCGGCGAAGCGTTTGCTCTACGTTGACCGGGAAAAACTGCAAAACAGCGTCCATGGGCAAAGGCTCTGCGTCGATTGCCATCGTGGCATCACGGTCATTCCGCACAGCAAGAATGACCGGCCTGAGGTGGATTGCATCACCTGCCACAGCAATTTGCACAATCAGGAGTGGCGCTCGCAGGAGTGGCGCTCGCACCAAAGCCATGCCGGAACGATACTCGACAAAGTGGTGCAAAATATTGCCTTCTACATGGAGTCGGTGCATGGCAAGACCCGCAAGGATGGATCTGGCCGATCCAACGCCGGTTGCTCGGATTGTCACCAGGGTCATACCATAGCCCATAAAAACACCCCGGAACGAGAGGCTTTCCGACTTGCCACCCCCGAAATTTGTGGCCGGTGTCATCCCGCTCAGTTGCGCCTTTACGAAGATTCGGAACATGGCTCCCTGGTGTTGCGGTACAACAACACCAAAGCGGCGGTTTGTGCGGATTGCCACACGGCACACAAAATCTCTTCGCCGCATGCTGATCCGGCCAAGCTGGTGATCACCAAGAGCTGCGGCAACTGCCACCAGGATTCCTACAAGACCTACACATCGACCTATCATGGTCAGGTCAATGTGCTGGGGTATGCCCACACGGCCAAATGTTTCGACTGCCACACCGCCCATGCCAACCGCCGGGTGGACCATCCCGATTCATCGGTCTTTGGGAGGAACCGGGAAAAGACGTGCCAAAAGTGCCACGAAAAGGTATCTCCCGGCTTTTTAAAATTTTTGCCGCATGGCAACGCGCATGATATCAAGCGGTATCCGGAACTATGGTGGGCATCGAAGTTGATGATCGGTCTTGTGGTTGGCGTCTTTCTGTTCTTCTGGTCCCATTCGGCGCTGTGGTTCTACCGGGAGTTCAGGGAGAGACGTTCCAGGCGAGAGGTGGTGCCAGCGGAGACATGTGCCCGGGAGAGGGTGCCCCACATACAGCGTTTTCCTTTTCTGTGGCGTTTGGCGCACCTGAGTTTTGCTTTGTCCATCATGACGTTGGCCTTTACTGGCATGACGGTGCTCTATTCCGACGCCTTTTGGGCTCCTACGGTTGCGCGGTTTTTGGGTGGGGCCGCCATGATGGCGTTGGTGCATCGAGTGGCGGCTGTGGTCTTTACGGTGGTTTTTTTCGCTCACCTGGGCGCGGTGCTCTACCGGATTTTTTGGCGCAATCGCAAAACGTTCCGCTGGTTCGGTCCCACCTCGCTTCTCCCGCACTGGGGAGACCTCAAGGATTTCATTGCCATGATGCGGTGGTTTTTTGGCAAGGGGCCGAGGCCTGTCTTCGACCATTGGACCTATTGGGAAAAGTTTGATTATTGGGCCCCTTTCTGGGGCATGTTCATCATTGGCTCCTCGGGTTTGATCCTGTGGTTTCCCAAGATAGCCGGGGAGTATTTCCCGGGGTGGATATTCAACGTTGCCACCATCATCCACGGCGAAGAGGCTTTTTTGGCGGTGGTCTTCATCTTCTCCGTACACTTTTTCAACTGCCACTTCCGGCCCAGTAAATTTCCTCTGGACATCATGATGTTTGTTGGCCGGATGCCGCTTGAGGAGTTCAAGCACGAGCGTCAGGTGGAGTACGCCCGGCTCAAGGAGAGCGGGCAGTTGGTAAATATCCTTGCCGAGCCCCCTTCGTCCAGGTTGACATTCTGGTCGCGGATTCTGGGGTTCACTTTGATTGCCATCGGCTTGACCTTGTTGCTGATCACCCTGAGTGGTTTTGGCTTGCATGCATGGGAGGGAAAGCTGTAAACGGGCGCGTGACCCTTTCAGGAAAAGCCTGGACATGAAAGCTTTTGTCAGGGCTTCGCCCCGAACCCCACCAAAACTCCGCATGACCGGATGCTGAATCAGTACGACGCCACCTTGGCCTGAATGCCGGTTTCGCTGGCGATGCGGCTTTGGGCCTGTTCGGCATCAGCCAGGGTGGGGTAGGGACCGGAACGAACCCGTTGGAAACTCTTTCCGTTGACCTCGGCGCTCTCCAGGAAGACCGTCAGGCCGCTTTTGCCGACTTTCTGGTGCAGTTCGTTGGCATTGGCCTTATCGGTGAAGGCGCCCAATTCCAGATAAAAATTCCCCCGGACGGCGTGGCTGCCGCTGGCAACGGGCATGGGGGCAGCTCCGTGCTGACCAGGAGGTGGTTCCGGCGTGGCAGCCGGGGACAGGCGGGCGGGAGCGGAAAAAGAGGGTTGATGTTCGGGCACGACCGGCAGAAGATCCCCACTGCCGGGAGAGCCATAGAGCCCCCTGCCCCCACCAGGCCGGCCAAAATCCAGGTAGGAGCTGCCGGAGTTGCGGGGAGAGGGCAACAGGGGTGATACAGGCTGCCGAAGTATTTGTGGACGTTGGGCGGGGGTGATGCCGCCCACTTCCGGGGCGGTCTCGGTACCTGCTGCGGGTGGGGCGGGCATGGCCGGGGTGATTCTTTGCACGACGGGCGTTTCGAGCACGATGGGGCCTCCAACCAGGGCCGTACCGGGTGTCCTGCCCCGTGACCCGGGGACGACCACGGGCCGCAAAAAAATGACCAATTCGGTTTTGGTGGGTTGGGTATCGTTGTGTTTGAACATGTTGCCGAGTACGGAAAAACCCTGGGAACCGGATGCAGCCGAGGCGGACTTGTCCGTTTTATCCTGCATCAGTCCGCCCATGACGGCGACTTGTCCGCTGCGGACCCGCAGGATGGACTCCATTTCGCGTACACGAATTTCCGGGATGAGGTTGGGAGACTCCACACCGGTCAGGGTGTTTCCTTCCACCAGACCCGGGTTGGGATCCTTCACCCAACGGCTGACAGTGGTGAGGGTCGGACGCACGATCATGCCGACCATGCCGTTGGCATCGATCTGGGGGGTCACATGCATGACCAGGCCTACCGGAACGGTGTGAATTTCGGTGCTGTACATGCCGGCGCTTCGGTTGGAGCTGCCGATCAGGGAGACGGAGTTGTGGGTCGCAGGGGAGCCCTGGGCGCTCAGGGTGAAATAGATTTTGTTGTCCACCACCTTGAGGATGGCGGCTTGATTATTCAAAGCCATGATTTTGGGGCTGGAGAGCACTTTGACCTGGCCGAACTGGTGCAAAGATCTAACCATGGTGGCGACCGGGTTGCTGGATCCGGCCCCATGGCCCGGCATGGGCAGCGGGAAGAAAGGCATGTCGGCGGAGTTTCCAGGACCAACCGGACCGGCTATCGGACGCCCCGAACCAATCAGGACATCGGTTGATGCATGGGGCAGATTGGCCCAGTTCACGCCGTCCTGATAACGGCTGTTCAACTCCACTTCAACCACGGTCGACTCGATGAGCACCTGTCTGTTGGCGCTCTCAAGAACCTGATTGATGAGCTCCTTGATCTGTCTGTGCTGGGCTGCCGTGGCATGAATCGTCAAGACTCCAGCCTCCCGGTTGATGGAAACGATACCGGGTTTTTGGGGGGTGCCGTGTTCATCCCCCCCGCCCTGGGCCGCATGGTCCCCCTGAACGAGAAGCGACTGAATGGTGCGGGTCAAGCCCTCCCAGAACGTGTGCTGGGAGTGGCCACCCCTCCTGGCTTCTGGCCGACCGGCCTCGGCGCCCGGACTGGTGGCGTTCTCTGTGCCCCGCTCCAGGTTGACATAATCGACCTGGTAGTTGCGCGTGAACAGTTGATCCGGGGCGATGACGATGACGTTGTTCCGAATGTCGTAGCGGGCACGGGCCTCTCTGGTGACCCTGTCCAGAATTTGGGGCAGGGTCTGGTCGACGACGTTCAGAGAGATGCGGGCGCGGATGCCGGGGTCGATATCCACGTTCATGCCGGCATCGCGGGCCAAACCGGTCACAAAGTCACGCAAGGGCATGTTACGGACTGAAATGGTATAGAGTTCGCCGTTTCCTCTATCGTTTGTCTCATCTCTCCCGGCACGGGTGTCGCTGTGTTCAACGATCGGAGTCGGGTCGATCGGTGCGGCAGGGATGCCTCCGATAATCGTGGCCTCCGCAGGACGGATTGGCTGTGGGAAGGGGTTCTGGACATAGCGGACCTCGGCAGCGTGACTACAGCCGGACAGCAGGGTACCCGCCAGAATAACGCCGGGCCAGAAAAGACCCGATCCCCTGTTCAGTTTCTGCACACGGGCCGGTTTTGCAGCGCACCACTTCATGATTGTCCACCACCTTGCCGTCAGAGGATTGACCATTCCCGGTTGGGACTCTGTATGGGCCGTAACTATTCACCACCCGGCCACGAACCGGGGTCCAGGGTGCTGGCTCCCTGGCAGGTCCAGGACGGAGTCCTGGTGGGGTTCGGGGCGAAGCCCTGACAAAGGCTTTCACGTCCTGGCTTTTCTTGAAATGGTGGTGAATAGTTACTATGGGCCAAAGGAAACATCTGATTGCAGGGTTAAAAACCCGGAACCAAAACATGCCTCCCAGGTCGTTTCCTGGCGTTGTTTCTGGACAGCAATAGATGGACCAAACGTGATAGAACAATTCGTTGGCATGGCTTCGCGGCTCCTTCCTCCGGCGGAGTGGCGGACTTTCTCCCCCAGATCACTTTTCATTTTGGGGTATGTGCCTTACTATCCACGGATGGTATCTGTTCAGCACCCACCTAAAAAACGCTTGCAAGAGTGGGGGAGTCTCGCCCATGACCGATGAACCATCCACCACCCATTTTGGGTATCAGGAAATTCCCGTTGCCGACAAGGTTCGCCACGTCGGGGAGGTATTCGATGCGGTTGCGGACAGATACGATTTGATGAACGATCTGATGTCTCTGGGTATCCATCGCCTGTGGAAGCGGCATGCCATCCGTCGCCTGCGCCTCTCCCCCGGCCATCATGCCCTGGATCTGGCAGGTGGCACCGGCGATTTGGCGCGGTTGATGATCGAAAAGATGCAACATCGCGGTCGGGTGACTCTGTGCGACATCAACGCAGCCATGCTGGCCACGGGACGGCAGAGATTGACCGATGCCGGATTGGTGGACGGTATCGACTGGGTCCAGGGCGATGCCGAGCGGTTGCCGTTTCCGGACAATACATTCCATGCCGTGACCATCGGTTTTGGCATTCGCAACGTGACCCGGATCGAGGTGGCGTTGGCCGAGATGGTACGGGTTCTGCGGCCCGGGGGACAGCTGCTGTGTCTGGAGTTTTCCCGGTTGGCCATACCCCTTTTGCAACCTCTCTACGATGCCTATTCGTTCAAGGTGCTGCCGGAACTGGGTGCGCGTGTGGCCAACAATCGGGAAGCTTACCAATACCTTGCCGAATCCATCCGCCGTTTTCCCGACCAGCAGACCTTGAAATCCATGCTGGAGCGGCAGGGGCTGTTTCGAGTGGACTATCTTAACCTCGCGGCTGGCATCGCCGCGATCCATTTTGGCTTCAAGGTGTGAACATGCTTCTTTCTCTGCTCCCAAATCCCTTGCAATGGCTTCCCAGCTCGGCCACGGCCATTGGCCTGGGCATCACCATCAACCTGTTTTTTTTACGCTACCCCGATCTCCAGGAGCGGTTGCGGCAGTTGGAGGGGAAGATTTTTCGGTTTGAAGTCGAAGATTTGCAACAGGAATATTTCATGGAGGTGGCGGAGGATGGGCGGGTGCGCATCCATACCTACGCTGACCAGGATCCCCACGTCACCATGAGCGGGAGCAGCAAGGCCTTTCTCTCTTTGCTGTTCAACGTCGCCGATCCAGACTCCCTGTTTTTTTCCCGTGAACTGAACATGTCGGGCGAGACCGATACCGGTCTCCATTTCAAAAATATTCTCAACAATGTCGAGATCGACTGGGAAAAGGAGCTGGCCGCATTTGTGACGACACCCGTAGCGGGTGTCCTGAGCCGCCTGGCGCGTCAGGCCCATGCAAGCGGCAATCGTGCCCGCGATGGCGCAGGCGCCATCGTGGAACAGTGGCTGGAAGAAGAGCAAGTGCTGCGGCAGCGGGAGATGGCCACGGTTCGGGATGATGTCACCACCCTGGAAAAGCAGGTGGAGCGTCTGGACAAGCGCCTGATACGTTTGAGCCATCGGGTTGCCTTGCATACTGGCTCTTCGCCTTCCACCGGGAGTTGATACCCACCTCATGTTCGATACTCCCCGCACCTGGTTACGTCTGGCAGCCATCATTCGGATTCTTGCCATCCATGATATCGAGCCGATCGCGGAGCGTTTTTTCCCCTATCGTGTTTTGACCTGGTTGGCTGGCATCAATCCGGCCACCTATCGTTTTCGGAGGAACAACTCCAGCGGTGCGCGTATTCGACTCGCCATGGAGAGGCTTGGACCGACTTTCATCAAGTTTGGTCAGGCCATCTCGACCCGGGTGGATGCCATTCCTGACGACATGGGCCTGGAGATGAAAAAACTCCAGGACGATGTTCCCCCTTTCCCGTTTGCCCAGGTACGTGCCATCGTGGAGGGGTGCCTGGATGGTCCACTGGAGCAATTTTTTTCACGTTTTGACGAAAAGCCGGTGGCCTCGGGGTCCATTGCCCAGGTACACCACGCCTTTACTCGTCAGGGCCGCGAGGTGGCGGTCAAGGTCAAGCGGCCTGGCATCAACGCCGTGGTCAAAGCGGATATCCAGACCCTGTATTATCTGGCGGATCTGATTGAAGAGCACATTCCGGATTGGCGGCGTTTCCATGTCCATCGGGTGGTGAACGAATTTGCCGCAACGATTCGCAACGAGATGAATTTTCATTTGGAAGCTTCCCGCGCTCAGGAGTTTCGCATCAATTTTCTCAAAGATCCGGAACTGCACATTCCCGAGGTCTATTGGCCCCTCACCTCGCAGGATATTTTGACGCTGGAGTGGATCAAGGGCATCCCCATCGACGAGCTTTCCCGTTTTCCCGGTGATCCACTGGATGTGATTCACATTTCCAACAGCATTGTTTCCGTCTTTTTCAAGCAGGTTTTTCGTGACGGCTATTTTCATGCCGACCAGCACCCTGGCAACTTGCTGGTGCGTGACGATGGCACCCTGGTCGCCATCGATTTTGGGATCATTGGTCGGGTGGACCTGCAAACCCGGATCTGGCTTGCCGATATGTTGCACGGCTTTTTGGAGCGCGACTACAAAAAGGTTGCCCGGGTGCATCTGGATGCCGGTTACATTCCCTTCAACACCAACCTGGCCGATTTCGAGGAGGCCTGTCGCCAAATCGGGGAGCCGATTTTTGGCCAACCTCTCAAGGAGATTTCGCTGGCGCGCCTTTTGTCGCAACTGTTCAAGACCACGGAACGGTTTGCCATGGAGGTGCAACCGCAGCTTTTGTTGCTGCAAAAGACCATGCTGACTCTGGAGGGTGTGGGGCGGGAGATCAACCCCAACCTCAATGTCTGGCTGCTCGCCGAACCTCTGATCCGCGCCTGGATGAAGGAAAATCTGGGCCCCAAGGGAAAGTTGCGTTCCCTGCACAAGGATGCCGGCGAGATGGCGACCACGGTGGGTCTGTTGCCCAAGGTGGTCCATACGGCCATTGAGCGCATGGCCCGCGATCAATTCCGTCCGCGCCTGCATCCGGAGAGTCTGGCCCCTCTTGAGGATCGCCTCAAAACCGGCCTGCGTACCCAGACCTACGCCCTGACCGGGGGAGCCTGCCTGATCACGGCAGCCATACTTGAGTCCGCCGGCAAATCCTTGTGGTTGACTCTGCCCCTGGTCCTCATGGCCCTCTACAATTTTTTGCGTACTCCGCATCGGTCGCGGCGTCTACTGTGAGGTCGAAGGCTGCCACGCCCTGGCCATTTGTTGTGCCTGCTCCATGTGCTCCCGGGTCATGTGACGGGCCACCGAGGCGCAGTATCGGCACGGCATGCCTGCATGGTTTTCAGCCGATGCGGGTGCTTTTTTATGGTGGGCCATTTCAGCCAGGGCTTGCCACATGTATGACTTGACATAATCTTTTGGCAAACCTTGACCTTTTTCGTACATCCAGCCAAGGTTTCTCCGCGCCAGAACGTGGCCTTGCCGGGCGGCCAGGCGAAACCATCGGGCAGCCTCCAAGAAGTCTCTTGGCACACCCTTGCCGTTGTCGTAGAGGGTTCCGATGCCGTTTTGCGCCTCCGCATCGCCCTGTTCGGCTGCCTGACGGAACCAATACATGGCGGCAACATAATCTTTCTGGACCCCCTCGCCGGCGAGATACATGTTGCCAAGTTTGCTTTGGGCGCGGGCATGGCCGTTTCGGGCCTGTTGCAGCGTAGCGGAAAGAGGGTCTGCCGAAGCGTTGGAACCCAGGCCCGTGGTGGCAAGGATGATCCATACCACCCAAACCATGGGTTGGAAGAATTTTTGCTTGTGCATCACGGGTGTTTCCTCCTTGTGGTTGGATTTTGGGCCAAATCGTGACGATGCACCACCCGGCAACGATATGAAAGATCTTGAATGAATATAAAATTATACGCCATGCTGGTTTTTTTCTTTCGGCCTTTCCACCGGCAATTTTTTACCTTGTTGGCTATTGTCATCATTTTTACAATATCGGAATCCGTTTCTTTGGCGGTTGCTTTTCCGTTGATGTCGATGCTGTTGGGTACCGACGCCTTTGGGAGTGGCGGTCGTCTCTTGAAATACCTGTCGGACTGGATCGTCAACATCCATCCAGGCGACCCCATGGGGTTTACGATATTCTTTTTCTTTTTGATGATGGGTTTGACCGGATTGTTTAACTATCTGCGCGAATATTATTCCTTTTCCGTGGCGCAAAGGATACGTTCATATTACGGCGGAATGGTATTTGATAAATTCATCAAGTCCGATTTCGAGTATATGATCGAGCAAAAACAGGGCGTTATCGTCCACAACATCCTGGCTGCGCCGTCCCAGATGTCAACCATATTTTTTCGTGCGCCGGTGTTTTTTGGCAACTTGTTAAAACTGGCGGCTATTTTTTTTGTATTGTTGACCATTTCCGTTCCCGTGACCATCGGCATGACGGTTATCGGTATGCTGTTTCAATGGAGTGTTCACGCCATTTCACAAAAAGTGACGCTTCGACTCGCACGGGAGATGGTCAGGGCCGATGAAAACGCCACTGTTGTGGTCAACGAGGCTTTGACCGGTTTTCAGCAGGTCAAGATTTATCAGGGGGAGTCGCACTGGGTTGGGCGTTTGGTGGAACATTTGCGGATTTTTGAACATGCGCACAGCACCAGCATGTTTTATCAGGAGATGGGAGCTTTTGCCGCCAAATTCGGTGTCCTGGCGGCGGGGTGCGGCGTGTTTTTGATTTTGCATGTCTGGTTTCCGCGTGAGTTGACTGAATTTTTGCCCATCTTTGGCATCTTTTTTCTGGCCATGGTGCGGGTGTTTCCGGCTTTGCAGATGATTGCTGCTGATTGGCTGACCATACACGGCAGATTGCCATTTGCCGAAAGTGTTTATCGGGCCCTGCACGAAGAGAACCGCCGCATGATTTGCGGAGAGGAGGCGCTGCCCCGAGGCGATGGGGTGATTCGCTTTCATGCGGTCTCCTATCGGTACCGCTCCCGGGAGGCCATGGCGGTCGAGGCGCTGGATTTTGTGATCGAGCCCCTGCAAATGACCGCCCTGGTGGGTGAATCCGGATGCGGCAAAAGCACGGTTGCCAATCTTCTGCTGGGATTGATGGTTCCCACGGCGGGAACTATTTTTGTCGATGAGGTTCCTCTGTCTCGCATTGCTCCGCATGCGTGGTTGAACCATGTTGGTTTGGTCAGCCAAGATACATTTTTGTTTCACGGCACAATCCGGGAGAACATTTTGTTTGGACATGCCTGTTCCGAGGCTGACATGGAAGAGGCAGCCAGGCAGGCCAATGCTCACGAGTTTATCGTTGATTTTCCCAAGGGGTATGACACCGTGGTGGGGGACCGTGGGCTGATGCTGTCAGGCGGCCAGAGACAGCGCCTGGCCATTGCCCGCGCCATCTTGCGTAAACCCCGCCTGTTGGTCATGGACGAGGCCACCAGTGCCTTGGACAGCGCCTCCGAGGCTGCTGTCTGGGATGCCGTGCGCCGACTGACCCGCAACTACACTGTCGTGGTGATCGCCCACCGTTTGGCGACCATCCAGGAGGCCGACCACATCATCGTGCTTAAGGAGGGGCGGGTGGCGGCGACAGGCAAGCATGACACGCTGCTGGCTGACCAGGGCGAATACGCCCGTCTATATCGGAAGATACAGAGCCGGTAGCCTGCCTCTGACAAAAGGTTTCATATCCGTAATAGTGACTCATATCGTAACCATTCACCATCCTTGCAAGAAAAGCTTGGATATGAAAGCCTTTGTCAGGGCTTCGCCCCGAACCCCACCAGGACACCGTCTTATTCCAATTCCAGATCAAGATGGATGCGAGGCGACAACAAGTGAGCGACGAGACAGTACGCGTTTGGTACAGCGAGGAGCGAACGCGGCAGTCAACGAAGCAGACGCTTGATCTGGAATTGGAATGAGGCCCTGCCAGGGAGCCAGCCCCCTGGACCCCGATTCGTTGCTGGGTGGGTGGTGAATCGTTATGCGTCGCGTTTGTTTTTTTTGGTTTTTTTAGTTTTCGTTCCTTCTGTTGTCTCTTCCGCAGTGGTTTTGGCCGCTGATTTTTTAGGTTTGGCCTGGCGCTTGGAAGCGCTTCCGACTGCGTCATCTGTGACGGATGCCGATTTTTTTGTTTTGGCTTTGGTCTTCGTATTCGTTTCGGCGATTGGGACGGCCTGGGCAGAGGGGGCAGAGGCGGCTGCGACGGACTGGGGTCGCGACTCTTGTTCCATCTCCTGGTCGACCAGGCGCGTTGCCTGAGCCCAATGCTCCTCGCTCTTGCCTTCCGGGTGACCCGATTGTTCCCACAGGAGATGGGCTTTTTGCCGAATCCGCTCTTCGCGACTGAGTGTGTCCATCAACTATCCCCCTATGAATGAACCGAAATCAGTGCCGACTACCTGCACTTCCCCGGCTATTCTAGCAGGTTTTTTGTGAGTAGTCCTCTGATTTGTGGCGCCATTCCGGGCGTTTGAAAAAACGGGTGGTGCCCGACATTGACCTAATTGCCTGATGTGGCGTAAATTTTCTCTGACACGGTGACCTTGCCATGGAAGGAGAAAAACATGCTGCCCTTGGGGGCTTTTTGTTGCCAGAACCCAAATTGTCCTGATGCGGGGATCCGAGGAAAGGGGAACCTTAAGTGGCATGGCTATAGCGGCCATAAGCGACAGATTCGAGGACTGTTTTGCAAAACATGCCGCAAATATTTTTCCGAACGAAAGGGCACCGTGCTTGAACATAGTCGATTGGAAACAGGGAAAGCAGTTTCACTCCTGAAGCATCTACGTGACGGCTGTGGCGTCC